>DMKB01000349.1 GCA_003454665.1 Nitrospiraceae bacterium
TTCGTCTGTTACGAATGAAATTCTTGCCAAAGTGGGAGGAAATTAATCCCAAAGCAGGAAAAGTCTTAGACAGGATTAACAAGATTAACAGGATTTTTAAAAAGCTATTTATGGGGTTTTATCCTGTACATCCTGTCAAAAAAAATTGACTCCGGACTATTCGGGTCAAGTGTTACTGCCCGGATGAGGAGACTCTCATGCACATCCCTGACGGCTATATTGGACCTGCCACCTACGGCACGATGTTCGGGGTCATGATCCCGGTATGGGCGGCTGCATCATGGAAGCTCAACAGGACGCTCAAGGCAAAACAGGCGCCATACCTTGCGCTGGGCGCTGCCTTCAGTTTTGTTATCATGATGTTCAACATCCCGATAATCGGGGGGTCCACGGGACACGCCGTAGGAGCAACGCTCATAGCCATTCTCGTCGGCCCCTGGGCCGCGACCATTTCCGTTTCGGTGGCCCTCATTATTCAGGCGCTGCTGTTCGGCGACGGGGGCATCACGGCAATCGGCGCGAACTGTTTCACCATCGCCGCAGCAGGTGCTTTTGTCGGATACGCTGTTTACCGCCTCATTGCCGGGAAGGCGGAGCCGACAAGTCGGCGGCGCTGGGTCGGCGCAGGTATTGCCGCATATGCGAGCCTGAATGTGTCGGCCCTTTTTACGGCATTCCTGCTCGGTATCCAGCCCGTGCTGGCAAAAACTCCGGCAGGCCAGCCGCTCTACGCACCCTTTCCCCTCGAAGTGACCATCCCGGCCATAGCGCTGCAGCATCTGTTCCTCTTCGGTCTTATCGAGGCAGTGGTAACGGCCCTCGTCATACAGTATTTTCAGAAGAACGAACCGGAGATGCTGAGGGAGGCAGTAGACAGAAAACAGTAGACAGTAGACAGTAGACAATGGATTGAATATCTCACGGCAAATACAGCACATAACAAAGAAAAGCCAAGCATTATGAAACCACGGGTCCCGGAGTACCGGGACACACAGATGGGCACGGTAAAGCTTTTTAGAGTTTAAAACCAGAGACCCGGATCTAAAACCCGGTGACGATGTCCTGTGTTCCCGCCTTGGCGGGACTGTGGTTAATGGCCTAAAAGCAGAATCGGCCACCAGAAAAATATTGGCTCCGGCCTGTTCCGGTTAGGGAAAAACCATGACGACGATCAAAAAGCTCTGGATCGGTATAGGGATTCTCGCACTGCTCTCTCCTTTCGGTTTATTGCTGCCGCGGCTGATCGGCGCCGGAGGAGCCTGGGGAGAATGGACTCCTGAGGAAGTCAGGGAAATGACAGGATTTATGCCAGAAGGCATGAGGAGGCTTTCAAAGGCCTGGTCATCCCCCCTGGCCGATTACACCATTCCGGGGCAGGGGAGCGGGATGGGCGGAGATGGCCTGGGATACCTGATAGCGGCTGTCCTCGGGATCGTGATTATTGCGGCGGTTATGTTCCTCCTCAGTAAGCTTCTCAGCCGGAAGAAAGGGACCTGAATCAGCTTGGTCGATGACATCTTCCATGGGGCACACCAGATTTTTAGATAAGACGTTACTGTCGATTACCCGGCTTGCGGAGCAGTCCCTGTTTTCCGAGGTCTCTGCGCAGAGGCGGGGATTGCTCCAATCCCTCGATGTCAGGACAAAACTGTTTACCTTGCTCTTTCTCCTCGTTGTCATCAGCCTACTCCGCACCCCCCTTGCGATATGGCTCATGTACGGGCTCAGTCTTGTCCTGGCCGCACTTTCCCGTGTGCCGCTCCGGTTTTTTTTGAAGCGCGTATGGTTGTTCGTCCCGCTCTTCTCGGCGGCCATAGTTCTTCCGGCGCTTCTGAACGTCATTACCCCCGGGGACTCGGTCTTGGTCATTCTCCGGCTCGATAGCCCGCATACCTGGGGTCCCTACTCCATACCGGCTGAAATAGCGATTACCCGCCAAGGACTCCAGGGAGGGATCGTTTTTATCTCCCGGGTGGCGGCTTCGGTTTCCTTCGCCGTCCTGTTTACCCTTACGTCGAAATGGTCCGATATTTTCGCCGGTCTTCGCTCTCTCTTCGTTCCGCGGATGTTCGTGATGACCCTCAGTTTGACCTATCGATATCTCTTTGTCTTCCTGCGCCAGATACAGGATATGTACCGGGGGAGAAAGAGCAGAACGATCCGCTCGATCTCTTCCGCTGCCGACCGGAACTGGACGGCGTCACGCATCGGCGTCAGTTTTAAGCGTTCAGTGAGGATGAGCGAGGATATTTATCATGCGATGATTTCCCGGGGCTTTCAGGGCGAATTTCCGGTTTCCCGGCGATTCCGGGCGCGTGCCCGGGATTATGCCTGGCTGGTGACGAATTGTGGATTTGGTGTTATAATAGTTTTGCTCGAAAGGAGTCTGCTCTAAGTGGTCTATAGTCTTGAAGGAGTGGGATATTCCTATGCCGGTGCGGAACCGGTCCTGACCGACGTTACGATCAATTTCCATGAGAACGAACGGACCGTCATCCTCGGAGCAAATGGAACGGGCAAATCAACGCTGCTTGCCCTGCTCGACGGACTGATCTTTCCGCGGTCAGGCACGATCCGCGCGTTTGGAGCAACGTTGTCCGAGCGCGCACTGGATGACCGGCAGTTTTCAACGGACTTCAGAAAAAAGGTAGCCCTTGTTTTCCAGAACCCTGATGTCCAGTTGTTCTCATCCACCGTGTGGGACGATATTGCCTTCGGCCCGATCCAGCTGGGGCTGCCGCGGGAGCAGGTGAGCCAGACCGTCGACGACCTGCTCGAGACGCTCCGCATTCAGGATATCAGGCACCGGGCACCGCATACGCTTTCGGAGGGACAGAAGAAGAAAGTCGCTATCGCATCGAGCCTTGCCACGGACCCCGAGGTGCTCCTGCTCGATGAACCGACGAACGGGCTCGATCCTCGGACGCAGGTCTGGCTGATCGAACTCCTCGAAGAGCTGCATCAGCGAGGCAAGACCATCATCTCAGCCACCCATGATCTTTCCATTGCGCCGGATATTGCCGACCGGGCCGTCGTACTCTCTGAACATCGGAGCGTCGCTGCAGACGGCAGGTATGAGGATATCATCAAAAATGAAGAACTCCTGCTGGCGGTGAATCTTATTCACGAGCATGCCCATGTGCACGGGGGAACGCGGCATGTCCACCGCCACGGGCACTTCGGGCATTATCATGGATCGCAGGGAGGGACAATGCACGACGACCATAACCAGCATCATACGCACGACCACACTCGCGGAGGAGAGGGGGGCCGGGCGGATGGGGAAACACTTCAGAAACTGCGCGTTCTGCTCGAACACTGGATCGAGCACGGGGACAGTCATGGGGAGACGTACCGGGAATGGGCTGCGAAGGCGGGTCAGGCGGGTGAGGAAGAGATAGCCCGCGAGATCCTTCGTGCTGTCGATGACAACGAGTCGGTCAAGAGCCATCTCGAACGGGCCCGGTCGATTCTCGCGGCGAAGCTCGTGTTGAAGAAGTAGTTTATGAAGCCGAACCAGGAACAAGCCCCGCTGAAGAAGGGGCAGACCGGGTCCAAGGCTTTTAACCACGAAGGTCACGAAGACCACGAAGTCTTGTGAGTACAAAGTGAAAAATGCAAAAGTCAAAATGAGGAAGATAGAAGATCATGCCTTAAGGCTATTTGACAAGATAACAGGATGAAACGGATAAGAACTTATCGGTTTTCATCGGACTTTATCCTGTTAATCCTGTCTAAAACTAGTTTTTTGTCGTTCACTGTCGACCGTGTCCATATCTTTTGCCTGTTCCAAAAGGTTATTGTCAAGAATTTGAGTCTTCAGTCACAAACCTTGAATCAATGCTTTTTTGACAGGATGAACAGGATAAAAATCGGATAAAGGGCTTTTACATCCTGTTAATCCTGTCTAAGAGTTGTTTTTTGTCGTTCACTGTCGACCGTGTCCATCTGTGGTTGCATATTCGTGAATGTCGTTACTGAGGAGGGCCCTATGCCAAGCGATCAGGAGACAGACCTTCGGGATGCTATACAGTTCCACGGGCACCTCTGTCCTGGCCTTGCGCTCGGCTATCGCGTAGCCAAGGCGGCATTGCGGGAACTGAAGGCCGAACGTCCCCATGACGAGGAACTCGTCGCACTGGTGGAGAACGACTCCTGCGCTGCCGATGCAATCCAGTTTATCACGGGCTGCACCTTCGGCAAGGGAAATTTTGTTTTCCGAGACTTCGGAAAGCATGTGTATACGTTTTACAACCGGAAGACCGGAGAAGGGATCCGGATAGCCGAGGACTACCGGGGATATGAAAACGACCCCCGCTACCCTGAACTCAAGAAGCGGCAGGAGGCGGGCGAGGACGTTTCAAAGGAATTTCAGCAATACAAAATGGACAAAGCAGCAGCCATCCTGCGGGCCGATGATGCGGAGATTTTCCGGATAGAGCGGGCAGCGACGCCTGCGCCGGAAGAAGCGAAAATCAGGGCTTCCCTCCGGTGCTCCCGCTGCGGGGAAAAGTTCATGGAGTCCCGCGGGCGGATGAACAACGGCGTGGTCGTCTGTATCCCCTGCTCTGAGAAGGGATAGCGGTTTCGTGGGGAAGGTATGGCCCTCCTGGATGGAAATAGCAAACCGAACACGACAGAGTCAAAACCTTGGAATCACGCTGTTGCGTGACGCGA
>DMKB01000195.1 GCA_003454665.1 Nitrospiraceae bacterium
CCACAGGGTCGGCATCTCCAATAGAGTGAGGCTACGTGTAGGTTCGCCTGCGCTGCGGCCTGCTGCTTTGCCGCTGGGGAACTCACGACCTCTGAGTGCTCAGACGCCATTCCCTCGTACTACTGAGGCGTACGGATAATTCCTCGGGCAGGACTTGAACCCGCACGATAAATAGTTATTACTGCTAATGGTCACCCATTTAAATGGGTGACCCTATAAGATTCAAGAACAAAATCATATAGATTCAACCTTGAATTTAACCTTTTTTCTGCTACTATTGTAATGTAGAAGACGTAAAGGTAAAATTAAATGCAACAAAATGGAGGTAATTATGATAAAGTCCCTTAACAAGATCATATTTCAAGTCTTATTCTTATTAATAGCATCTTCCGTTGTTGCTGGAGAAAGACAGGTCATTAGTGGAGCCGGACCTTCAGCGGTAGTCGTACAGGTATTTTTTGATAAATTAAGTAAATTAGAAGAAGTAAAGGGCTATACCTTCCAGGTTCCACTTATGTCGGCTAAACATGCCGGGGGCATCAGCGCAAGCAATAGGTATATTTTTGGTCGTACCGGCCGTCCACTAAACGAGAAAGAAAAAGCGTTAAATAAGGAGGAAATTTTTCTTGCCAGCATTCCTATCTCCTTTGCCGTAGGTTCGGGCGTCAACGTTTCTTCCCTGTCTTTACGGGAACTTAAAGCTATTTTTACAAGAAAAAGCGTTAACTGGAAAACGGTCGGTGGTCCTGACGCTCCAATTATGGTTATAGGCCGGGAAGAAAAAGAAGCGCTTTTTTCAGTGTTAAAACGGAAATATCCATTTTTCAAAAAATCTAAATTTAGCAAGGTTGTACCAAAGGACCATGGAGTCATCAATTTACTGAAACTACCAATGGGTAAATACGGTATTGCTTTCGGATCCAAACCGAATTTTGACAAGGCTTCAATTTCAACCATTACCGTTAAAAATTTTTCAGCGGGAGTAAACCTTGGACTGGTTTATGATAAAAAGAACAGTGAGCATCCGCTTGTAAAAATTGCTTCCGAATTTGTGACGAGTGAAGAATGGGCAAAAGCCATCACCACATTAGGATTATTACCTCCGCAGAAAAAGAGATAAAAAGTTCACTACTTTACTTAACACCCTATTGCAACGCTATGGGTAGAGCAGAGAGCTGGTTGCTGCTGCTTTAGGCTGGCCTATATGTTTCCGTCCCTTTCGTCTGATGGTGCTTCAATAGCCGCGCCATGGCCGCCTTGGCCAGCCTCCCTCCTCTCTCCGACACCCCTGCTCATCACCCCGTCACCCCCCGCCGGCGCCAACAATTCTTTTGACAGGAATTACCATTCCCTTTATAATCATTTAATATGAAAGAGAAAATAGCCGTCATCGGCGCCGGAGCCTGGGGCACGGCCCTTGCCCTCCTCCTCGCCGACAATGGACACGACGTGTCCCTCTGGATGTTCGAGCAGGACCTTGCCGAAGAGACTGCCCGCACGCGGGAAAACCGGGTCTACCTCCCGGGCTTTACCCTGCCCCCATCCATCGCCGTGACATCATCCCTGGAAACAGCCATCAAGGACAGGGCGACGGTCCTGTCCGTAGTGCCGTCCCATACGGTCCGGACCGTGGTATCGCAGTTCGCCCCCCTGCTGGCGGCCGATGCCGTCATCGTGAGCGCGTCAAAGGGCCTGGAGATCGACACGCTCCTGCCGTTGTCGGAAGTGTTCAAGGACGTCCTGCCGAAGCCCTTTCACAATCGTCTCTGCTTTCTCTCCGGCCCGAGCTTTGCCAAGGAGGTCGCCCGGAAATTGCCGACGGCAGTCACGCTCGCGTCATACGATCCTGATGTCGGAAAACGGGTGCAGACGCTCTTCAGCTCCCCCTATTTCCGGGTCTATACCAATGCCGATGTCATCGGCGTGGAGCTCGGCGGGTCGCTCAAGAACGTGATCGCCATAGCCGCAGGCGTCCTCGAAGGCCTGGGATACGGCTACAACACCGCTGCTGCCCTGCTCACCCGCGGCCTTGCGGAGATGGCCCGTCTCGGCGCGGCAATGGGCGCCAATCCCCTCACCTTCTCGGGCCTTGCGGGCATGGGGGACCTTGTCCTCACCTGCACGGGTTCCCTCTCGCGCAATCGGACCCTGGGAGAGCGGCTCGGAAAAGGTGAAAAGCTCGACGAAATCCTGGCCGCAACCAAGACCGTGGCGGAAGGGGTAAAGACCGCCAAGGCAGCCCTGGACCTCGCGAAAAAATATTCCGTTGAAATGCCCATCGTGGAAGGGGTGTATCAGCTCCTGTATAAAGGCAAAAAGCCGAAACAGGCGGTACAAGAACTCATGGGAAGAGAGCTCAAGGGAGAATGATACCTCAGCCGCGAATAAGCACGAAGAGAACAGTCAGCTTAAAGAAGGGGACGCACTCATGAAAAAATATCTCGCAACAGCGCTTTTTTTGCTGCTTACTGCGGGTCTGCCCCCATCGGCATTCGCCGAGGTGAAGACCATCGAGGTGGGCAGCGGGTACGTGATGGGCGATAACGACAGCAAGATCATGGCGCGCAAAATAGCCACCCAGGAGGCACAGCGCAAGGCCCTTGAGCATGCCGGGACCTTCGTCGAGACCCTGACAATAGTCAAGGATTACAAGCTCACCAAGGACGAGATAACGGCATATACGGCCGGTGTTATTGAAACAAAGGTCCTGAAGGAGGAGATGCGGGGAACGGCGGAAAAGCCCGAGATATACATAAACGTACGCTGCAAAATCGACACCGATGTCCTGATGAAACAGATTGAACGTTACCGGGAGAGCGAAGAGTTGAAAGAACAGCTCATGGTCGCCGCCCAGGAAAACGAGACCCTCAAAAAAGAGCGCGCTAAACTCATCAGTGAACTGTCACGGGAGAAGGACAAGACCAGGGCGGACGACACCCGCAAGAGACTGGATCTGGTGCTGGCGAAAGCGGAATCCAATGATGAGACGGCCAAGGTCTGGAACAATTACGCGCTCCGCGAGCAATTCGGTGAAGGTCAGGGGGATACAGGGATGCTGGCTCAGGCCGAACTGGACAATGCATCGGCCACTTTGAACAAAGCCGTCCGGATCAATCCCGAAAACCAGCGGGCCCGTGTCATGCTCGCGGCCATCTATCGCAAGGAGGGAAAGCTCGATGCCGCGGAACATGAACTCCGGAAGGTCCTGAAACACCATCCCAACAATCCCTACGCCCGGATGCAATACGGCAGAATACTGAGAGAGCGGGGCATGTACCGGGAGGCCCTGGAAGAATTCCGCGCCGTGGAGCAAAGACGGCCGGGCGGGGTGCATATGCTCTTCCAAACAGGCATGACATACAAGTCCTTGGGTGAATGCGAACCAACGCTGTCCTATCTGTCACGGTTCATGAGAAAAACGAGACATGACAGAAGGCCAAAGTTCAAGAGAATGCGGCGCAAAGCGGCAAAGGTAATCAGGGCGTGCGGGGGACATCCCGAGAGAAGGCCTCCCCGGGACAGGCCGCCGCGGAGACAGCCGTCGCGGTTCCGCTACTGATCTCGGGCGGAAGACAGGCATCAGAACACAGACGACAGAATTCAGACATCAGACGTGAGGCAGAAGACAGTAGTCAGTATGCAGTAAACAGGCATCGGGAATCAGGCATCAGGAGCCAGCACTCAGTAGTCAGTAGTCAGAATATAGACAACAGACATTAGACTACAGCGAAAAACTATAAAAGATTGCAATAAGCTCTCCGGAATCGGGAATCAGGTATCTTGAAAAGAAGTTTTCATCCTGCCTGTGGCCATTGCGAGAGCATATCTGTCCTATTATTATATTATGAATAAAACAGAACTCACAAACCTGCTCAAGGGCGTCAAGTCAGGCACAACGGACATCGAGACCGCCCTCAAAAGGCTGAAGCACCTGCCCTTCGAGGACATGGTGTACGCCCATATCGATCACCACCGCCACCTCCGGCACGGCATGCCGGAAGTGATCTACTGTGAAGGAAAGACCGTGGAGCAGATAACGGGGATCGCCCAGCGGATGCTCGAATCCGGGAGCGACATCCTCGCCACCCGCGCTTCCGAGGCCGTTTCCGAGGCGCTCAAGAAACTCGACAACCGCGCCGTGTTCAACGCCGCAGCACGGACCATCGTGGTGCAGCACGAAGAAAAGGCCCTCACCGAAGGGGTCATCGCCATACTGACGGCAGGCACGTCGGACATTCCCGTCGGCGAGGAGGCGGCCGTTACCGCGACAGCACTCGGCAGCACGGTGCAGACCGTGTACGACGTCGGCGTGGCCGGCATCCACCGCCTCTTCAGCAAACAGAACATCCTTGATGCAGCGCGCGTCGTGATCGTTGTCGCGGGCATGGACGGCGCCCTTCCGTCCGTCGTGGGCGGACTGGTGGACAAGCCCGTCGTCGCCGTGCCGACGAGCGTGGGCTACGGCGCGGGATTCCAGGGCATTGCCCCGCTCCTCACCATGCTCAACTCATGCGCTGCCGGCGTTGCGGTGATGAACATCGACAACGGCTTCGGCGCCGGCGTGCTGGCGCATAGGATAAACCTCCTGGGAGAAAAATCCCCAGGAAAGCTCAAATAACAAAGCTCAAAGTTCAATTGAAATCCAAAAAATCACATTGCTAGAGACAGGATCACTCCTTGATGCTTGGATCTTTGGCATTCATTTGACCTTTGGATTTTGCTATTTGGAATTTACTCATGACTCTCGCTTACTTCGACTGCTTTTCCGGCATATCCGGCGACATGACCCTCGGCGCCCTCGTGGACGCGGGCGTCTCCATAGAGGACCTCCGTGCCGAGCTCGCGAAACTGGACCTTCCGGGCTACGAGATCACTACAGAGAAGGTCACACGCTCGGGTCTGGCTGCAACAAAAGTAGACGTCATCCTGGACAAAAAAGAGCAACCTGCCCGGCGCCTGCCGGACATACGAACGATCATTGAAAAGTCTTCCCTCTCTCCGGCAATAAAAAAGAACAGTATGACCATATTCGAGCGTCTGGCAGAGGCTGAGGCCAGGGTCCACGGGACAACCATCGACAAGGTGCATTTTCATGAGGTTGGAGCCGTTGACGCCATCGTGGACATTGTAGGCTCCGTCATCGGCCTCGAGCTGCTGAGGATCACGAAGATCATCGGCTCGCCGGTGAATACCGGCTCCGGTTCGGTGCATACTTCCCACGGAAGGCTGCCCGTACCCGCGCCGGCAACAGCAGAGCTTCTTAGGGGAATTCCGCTCTACAATTCCTCTGTTGCCTTTGAGCTGACCACGCCTACGGGAGCGGCCATCATCAGCACCATCAGCTCCTTCTTCGGCCCCTTGCCGCAAATGAAACTCGACCGCGTGGCCTACGGCGCCGGCAACAAGGACCTGCCCGGCCAGCCGAACGTGCTGCGGCTCATGATCGGCGAACCGGTCGCTGAGTACGAAGAGGACGCATCGATGATCATCGAGACGAACATCGACGACATGAACCCCCAGGTCTATGATTACCTCATTGAACGGCTCATGCACGAAGGTGCGCAGGACGCATATCTCGTCCCGATCATCATGAAAAAAGGAAGGCCTGCCGTGCTCCTGTCGGTGCTGACGGACAAAGCGAACATGGATGCGGTGCTGGACACGGTTTTTCGCGAAAGCACGAGCATCGGCGTGCGCATCCACGAAGTGGGCCGCAGAAAGCTGAACCGCGAGACCCATGAGGTAACCACATCATACGGAACCATCAGGGTGAAAGTAAGCAAGCGCGGCGATGAGATACTCACGGTCACGCCGGAGTACGAAGATTGTAAACGGATTGCGAAAGAGAAGCAGGTGCCGCTGAAAGCGGTGATGGAAGAAGCGAGAAAAGCTTTTACAAAAAAATAAGGCATCATTTGCCACGGATATACACGGATTGACACTGATAAAAGAAAGAAGAAACTAATTCTCTGTTTGTATTTATCCGCTTTTCCCGCGCAAATCTGCGGCCCATTTTATTTTTTGATGTTGATTCGCAGTAAGCATTTTTTTTGATTTTATCCGTTATCAGCCGTGGCCAACATTTTCTGTCTTTGCTTTTTGAAGTTATTCGCGACGATTCGCGTCAATTCGCGGCAAAGCCTTTTTTTAGATTTTATCTGTGATCATCTGTGTGCATCCGTGGCTAAAATTTCGTAAAGGTGAATCATGCGCACTATCCGTATCGCACTTGTCCAGACCAACCCCCTTGTCGGCGACCTTGCCGGCAACCGGGACCGGATCATCGATGCCATCGGCCAGGCGAAAAAGCTGGACGCCGACATCGTGGCCTTCCCCGAACTCGCCGTTACGGGCTACCCGCCCGAAGACCTGCTCCTGAAGCCGCAGTTCGTCAAGGACAACCTCCGCACCCTCAAAGAGATCGGGAAAGCCACGACGGGGATCACGGCAATCGTAGGTTTTGTCGACACGGACAAGCATATCTACAATGCCGCCGCAGTCCTGGATAGCGGAAAGCACGTCTATACCTATCACAAGATCCTCCTGCCGAACTACGGCGTCTTCGACGAATACCGTTACTTCAAACCGGGCACCCGCTACCCAGTCCTGTTGGTCAATGACGCGGCAGTCGGCATCAGCATCTGCGAGGACATCTGGTTCGATCACGGTCCCACCGGGGTGCAGGCACGGGCCGGCGCCGAGGTGGTCATCAACATCAATGCCTCGCCGTACCACAAAGGCAGGGGAAATGAGCGCCTGCAGATGCTCACTGATCGGGCGCGGGAGAACAAGGTCAACATAACCTACACCAACATGGTCGGCGGTCAGGACGAGCTGGTCTTCGACGGACACAGCCTGGTGATAGACAAAAAGGGAGTCCTCATCGCCGCGGGCAGTCAGTTCGAAGAAGACCTGATAGCCGTCGACATACCCGTCAGCGGCCAACCGCATATCGTGCCGCTGAAAGAGCGGGGGAAAATCCTCGGGAGCAGGCCCGGCAGTATTGATTACGTGACCCTTGCGAAAAAAGCAACTGGCAAAAAACCGCTCCTGCCCCTTCGAAAGCCGGAAAAGCCGCTCATGGTCTGCGAAGAGGTCCACAATGCCCTCGTGCTGGGTACCAGGGACTACCTGTACAAGAACGGGTTTACAACCGCCGTGATCGGACTTTCCGGCGGCATAGATTCTTCCGTCGTGGCCGCTGTCGCTGTCGAAGCCCTGGGCAGCAAACAGGTGACGGGCGTGTTCATGCCCTCTCCCTACAGCTCGAAGGAAAGTGAAGAGGACGCCTACGCACTCGCTGAGAACCTCGGCATCACGATCCTGACGATCCCGATAGACCAGCCCTTTGACGGGTTTCTGAATGCCCTGCGCCCCGTATTCGCCGAAACCGCCACGGACGTTACCGAAGAGAACCTCCAGGCCAGGACCAGGGGCAACATCCTCATGGCCCTCTCGAACAAGTTCGGCTGGATCGTCCTGACCACGGGGAACAAGAGCGAGATGTCCGTGGGCTATGCCACGCTCTACGGCGACATGGCCGGCGGATTCGCCGTCATCAAGGACGTGCCCAAGACCATGGTGTATGAAGTGGCGGAGTGCTGCAACCGGATCGCCGGGAGAATCGTGATCCCGAAGCGCGTCATGACCAAGGCGCCGACAGCAGAACTTCGGCCCGACCAGAAGGACACCGACGCCCTTCCGCCCTATGAGGAACTCGACCCCATTCTCAAGGCCTATGTGGAAGACGACCGGACCTTTGACGAGATCCTGGCCATGGGGTTCGACCGGAAAACTGTGGAGCGCGTTATCCGCCTCGTTGACAAGAGCGAGTACAAGCGAAGGCAGGCCCCGCCGGGGATCAAGATCACGCCCCGGGCATTGGGCAGGGACCGGCGGTTCCCGATTACGAATCGATACAAAAGTTATTAGCCGCGAATATACGCTAATTATCACGAATAACACTGATAACTATGCTTTCATTCGCGAAGCTTCGCGCTCATTCGCGGCAAAGAATCCAATTCATGAGCATCGGAATTCTCTACATAGTCGCCACGCCCATCGGCAACCTCGAGGACATCACCCTCCGGGCGATCCGCATCCTGAAGGAAGTGGACATGATCGCCGCCGAGGACACGCGACACTCGCGGAAACTCCTCGATCGCTACGAGATCGCTACGCCACTCACGAGCTACCACGACCATAATAAGGAAGAAAAGGCGCCGGTCCTTATCGACCGGCTCCTCGATGGAAAGAACGTGGCCCTTGTCTCGGACGCAGGAACGCCCGGCATCTCGGACCCGGGATATTTTCTGATCAACCTTGCTGTCAGCAAAGATATTGTTATCGTCCCCATCCCCGGCGCTACCGCGGCGATAACCGCCCTCTCCATCTCCGGCCTCCCAACTGACCGCTTCGTCTTCGAGGGATTTCTGCCGAGCAAGCAGACGGCCCGCGTCAAACGGCTGAAGGAACTGGAGAAAGAAGAACGGACCATCATCTTCTACGAGGCGCCCCACAAGATACTGAAGACCATGGCGGCAATCATCGAGGTCCTGGGCGACAGAAACGCCGTCGTCACCCGGGAGCTGACCAAGATCCACGAGGAAGCCCTCCGGGGCGCCCTGTCCGACGTCCTGAAACAGCTTGAAGCGAAGACCACAAAGGGCGAATTCACGATCATCGTCCGCGGCCACAAGGAAGATCCCCGGGCACAGGACATCGATGCCGGAGAGTATCTCAAGAACCTGATGACCCATCGGGGGCTTTCCAAGAAAGAGGCCGTTGCTACAGCAGCAAAAGAGTTGGGCTTACCAAAGAGAGATATATATAAAGAAAGCTTAAAACTGGAGAAGTAACCCTTTTTAGACAGGATTAACAGGATTGAGAATCTTTTAATTTCTCTTGTCCTCTTTATATTATGGCCCTCCCGTCTAAATCTGCGGGCATTCCCCGTTCGAACAACACCCACCTTGACATTCCTCCAATTTGGTTATACAATGTATATACAGGAATC
Source organism: Nitrospiraceae bacterium (assembly GCA_003454665.1). Classification (GTDB taxonomy): domain Bacteria; phylum Nitrospirota; class UBA9217; order UBA9217; family UBA9217; genus UBA9217. The sequence goes on from DMKB01000195.1 coordinate 9,017, forward strand.
GGAGGCGAACATGATCAAAAAACTGGTATCCCACGGCAACAGCGCGGCACTCATCATCGACAAGCCCATCCTGCAGCTCCTGAAGGTCGATATTGACACAGCCTTCGAGATCACGACGGACGGGAAGAACCTCATCATCTCGCCCGTCGAGGATGCGAAGCGGGAGAAGAAATTCAGGGCTACGCTGGAAAAAGTGAACAAGGGTCACGGTAAAACATTAAAAAAACTGGCCGGATAGATGAAACCGATTACGTTTCTCACCCTGGTGGAAGTAATTGAAATCCATGAAGACCAGATACAGCGATACGGTGGGGCCGACGGGCTGAGGGACATCAATCTCCTGAGTTCGGCGATTGCCATGCCCTATTCGTCTTTTTCCGGCGCGTTCCTGCACACGTCTCTCTTTGACATGGCTGCCGCCTATGCCTTTCACCTTTCCCAGAACCATCCTTTCGTCGACGGGAACAAGAGGACAGCCTTGGCAGCAGCGCTGGTCTTTCTCGAATTGAACGGAACAACCATATCTGATCAGACGGGGAAGCTCTACGATGCGATGCTATCCCTTGCTCAGGGAAAACTGACGAAAGCGGACCTTGCAAAGCTTTTACGATCTCTTCGGAAATAGCAGGCGAAAAATCAAGAAACAGAATTGTCAGCCAGGA
>DMKB01000187.1 GCA_003454665.1 Nitrospiraceae bacterium
CCGACAAACATGCCTCCTCAGATAGTGTATCCTATGTATTCGCGCTATTCGCACAAGAGTAACGGGAAAAAATTCAAATCACAAAAACCAAATATCAAATAAACTTCAAATGGCAAAAAAACCAAATCATTGTTATTTTTGTCATTGGGTATTTATTTGAGGTTTGATCTTTGACATTTGTCATTTGTAACTTGTTTACTGCACAATCCCCTTCTTCACCGCCCGGGTATACTGGCGGCAGTGCCGGTCCCGGTTCGTCAGGACCTCGGCCGTCCGGATGGCGGCGATCATTTTCGTGTCCATGGGGTCCACGATGGCAGAGTCGAGGCCCGCGTAGATGGCCATGTGCATGAAGGCCTCGTTCACCCGGGGCCGCACGGGCAATCCGAAGGAGATGTTCGACAGGCCCATGGTGGTCTTTGCCGTGGGGAACCTTCTTTTGATCTCCGCAAGCGTGTCGAGGGTGCAGAGACCCTGCTTTCCGTCGGTGCTGACCGGAACCACGAGAGGGTCGAAAAAAAGGTTCTCCACGGGCACGCCCTGCTTTTCGCAGGCCCTGACGATGGCTTCACAGGCCTTGATCCTGCCTTCCACGGTCTTCGGTATACCGGTCTCGTCCATGGCCAGGCCGACGAGATAAGACCCGTATTTCTTTGCCAGCGGAACGATGGTATTCAGTGTTGCTTCAGCAGCCTTTGTGGAATTGATCAGGCAGGGATGGTTCTTGGAGGCTGCGAGGCCTGCCTCGAGCACGGCAGGGTCTGCGCTGTCGATGCAGAGTGGTGTCTGCACTTCTCGCTGGATCGTCTCTACGGCCCAGCGCATGGACTGGATCTCGTCTTCCCCGGTGCCCTGGCCCGTGCCGACGTTTACGTCGATAAAGTTTGTGCCTGCCCCTGCCTGGTCCTTCGCCATCTGGAGCAGGTGGGCTTCGTCCCGGTTCTGAATAATAGTGCGGGCACGACGAAGCGTCGCGTTTATTTTTTCTCCGATAATGATCATATATTTTTTTGACAGGATTTACAGGATGAACATCTGATGCGATATAGATGAGCTTACCGTTTGTGTCACGGGAATCTCTATTCGTTGTCTTTTGTATAAGGATCCTGTCGGCCCGGTTAACACATTAATCCATAATATCTGGGCGGATATCCGGTATTTCCTTCTTTATCCGCGTCCGTACCTCTTCCGGCAGGATTGACTGCAGGGGCCGGGAGAGAATTTCCTTCGCCTTCTCCGCCGCCCGTTCACGGGCATCCTTTGCTCCCGCTGCCTTCCACTTGTCGCGCGTAACGCGGTCGCTCAACTGGGGGCGATACTGTTCGGTATGCATGTACCGCCGCGTATGGCGGGACGATACGAAGTGTCCGCCCGGTCCCGCCTTCTTGATCTCTTCATAGGCAAGGGAGACATCATCCACCGTGATCCCCTCCACGGCGCGCATCACCATGCCGATGATTTCGTTGTCGATGACGAGCTTGTCGTACGACGCGGTCATGCAGAACTCGATGAAGCCCGCCGCATCGTGGATAAAATTCGCTCCCGAGAGGGCAACCATGAGGCTGCCGATGCCCGACTCGTAGCCGGCCTGGGCGTCGTTCACCTTTGAGTCCGTCATCCCCGCTGTCGCGTAATAGGGAAGATCGTAGAACTGGGCCATCTGGGCCGCGGCGGCGTTCATCATACCCATCTCGACTGCGCCGGAGAGGTATTTCATGTCGCCGAGGTCGGTAATGGAGGAGATGCATCCATAGATCGTCGGGGTTCCGGGGTTGGTGAGCTGGGCCAGCATGATGCCGGAAAGGGAATCCACGTTCTGAATGACCAGGTTACCGGCGAGGGTTATCGGGGCAGTTGCGCCGCAGAGGGGTTCCGACGGCACGACGACGGGGATGCCCTGGCGGGCCACTTCCATGGTCAGGGCGCTGTAGTGATCGTCCATCTTGAAGGGACTGACGAGACAGGTGACCATGGAGACGAAGGGGCGCTTGCGCAGGTTCTCCGGGGAGCCGGCAATCATCTCGGCCATCCGGATGACATTCCGCACGCCTTCAACGGTATACACGCCGCCCATGACGTGCTTCCGCGTCCTGTTGAATGCCGCGCCGAAGCGGTTCACGTCAACGTTCTCGCCCGTCAGATCATTGGGATAGACGTTCAGCATGTAGAAGTGGATGTTTTCCAGGGCTTCGACGACACGGGCCATATTCATCACGTCTTTCAGTTCCGAGGGCCGCGACTCGGTGCTGCCGGGGTCCTGCACGTTCAGGGCCGTGCCGCCCGTGCCCATGTAGACCCTGGTCCCGCCGATTTCACAGTCGAATTCTCCCTCTTCGCCTCTGCCGCAGAGATGAACGATGGAAGGCGCCCCGTTGATGATGTCCATGACCAGTTCGCCCGGGAAGGTAACGACGTTCCGGGACTCGTCCACGGAAGCGCCGGCTTGTTTGAACAGCTCCCGCGCTTCCCGGGAATTCACCTGGACTCCCACGTCGGAAAAGACCCTGAGGCTGGTGGCGTGAATCTCCTCGATGTCCTTCTGGGTAAGCGCTTTGTACTGACCTCCCTCAAGACCCCGTCTTGCCATTCCCGATTTCCTTTCAGGATTAATGCGTGCTTTTGTCTTGGTTATCATTTATACCGTTCTCCGCCCTTCGTGCAATACAATGTATGTTTCCGCACTCCCCGCAGGGGTTGTAGAATGCGATAGATTCTCCGTGGTCGTAGGGCAATACGCCGAATACGCCGGAAACCGACTTTCTCGGGGCCATGAGGCAGGAATCATCCCGCAGCTCGACAGCCACCTCTTCCTGATCGAAAAGATTGAAAAGCTTCTTCTGCTCCGAAATCTGCCAGTCGCAGTAGCCAGGACTGAACCGCAGGGTAACGGACTTTCCTTCCTTCTTATACTTCTTCTCCATTCTCTCATGGAACTGGTTGACCATGTTCTCAACGGCCACCGATCCCATGGAATCGAGGATATAGGCATCGGAAAGCCGGTTCTCGTCCATAAGGCCGTGCACTTCCTCTTCCACGCCGTGGTCAATGGTCGCGATGAAACAGACAACCTCGCTGCAGTCCTTCAACGTCTTTGCGATCTTCGGGCTCTTGAAGTAGGTATCGTCGCCGAGATGGACACCGCCCCTGTCGACTGAGCGAATCGGTTTCTTCACATAGGAAACGTGCGGCTCGATCAGGTCGTCGATCTTTTCATTCCACGTTTCGACGGTCTTCCGCACCGAGGAAGAAAGGATTCTTCCCTTCCGGCCGCCCATAATCCGGGCGAGTTCGTCAGGCGCTATTTTCGGCGTAATCGTTTTTTCTTCCATAACCATGCGTACCCCTCATTACGTCAACGATATGCGTTACGGACAAGCCTGTCCGTGACAGCGTCCGCAGACACTGCTCATAACCAGGAACACCGCCCGCCGATTCATCGGAGGAGCGGCAAGACAATCATTGGGCCGAAGGACTCGACGTTGGGGACAGGGGGAGACATACCCTACCCCACGACAAACAGGAAGGATGGCGGGATTCGGTTGTCCGCTGCGGACAAGAACGAATACCTTTACACTGACTGATACGAGGCGAGATCATCATAAAATACTGTCCAATAAAACAAAAATCAAAGGCGTCTCTCGCAAAGCTCGCAAAGAACGCAACGGTTTTAAAACTTCACGTTCTTGAATTTCTCTGCGGCCTTAGCGTCTCTGCGAGAAAATATCCCTTTTTGCTGGCGTCCAAAAACTTGACTTAAAATTCAAGGTGTTGGTCTGCAAAGTACTTTAACGATTTATTTATGGACAAGGGCTGCAACCGGACTGCTCAGAAAGTGCCAAGGAATGATTAGTGTCTACTGCTTCGAGCTGCCGGAATTCGCCCGTGCTGATACTCAAATTGTTCGAAATCGCTGCTCACAGCATCCATGGATACTAACACATACAAAGGAGAATTGCAACCCTTTCGATGATTTTTTGAGCTGTTTATTGAGTAATTTCGTATATTAAACAAAACATTAAGAGGAATATTTCAACGATAACTTTATGCAAATAAAGGGTAACTATTGAGGATAAGTCGATAATTTAGTGCATAAAAAGGGAGAGGAACGATGGAATCTGTTGATACTGTTAAGATGATGCGAGTTAACGTATGTTACTTCCTGGTGAAAGAACGATCTGTCTGCAGACAAAAAAAAACGGCGACCCTTTAGGCCGCCGTTTGAGCGTTTCTTTTCTGTTGTATCGTTGCCCTTTTTAGTGGCAATTGTTACAGGGAGCATTTTTCTTGCTGATCGTCACGATCTTGTGATGCCCCTTGATGTCGTGGCACTGGTTGCAGTGCAGGACACCCGTCATGTCCTTCAAGAGTGCCTTGTGCTTCACATGAGGGAACTTCCCTCCCCTGCCGTTGAAGTTTGCCTTTGAGTGGCACTTGAAGCAAAAGAGCGTATCCTGCATCTTCACTATCTTTACTTCCTTTTCCTCTTCCGATTTCTCATGCATGGGCTGCATCATCGTATCACTGCACCCGGCACTGAAGAGGAATAGGGCAGACGACAGGCATGGTATCAATAGTCTCTTCATGGCTATTTCCCCTGATTCGCTTTATCCCCGAAGAGGTAATCATACTCCGCCGGGTGCTTGTGCTTCAGTTCCTCGGTAGTGACCTTCCCCGTGAGCCAGGTGTAGTTCATGGGAAACACGTCCGACCGGAGATGCTCGTTGTAGAAGTGGAAGAAGAGAATGAACACAATGGCGAGAAGCGCCTCGTCACTGTGCATGACGAACAGAACATCCCAGGCCCACGACAGCGACCATGACGGGAAGAGATACGAAACGGTCACCGGGAATGCCAGGAACAGGCCCGAGGTGCCAATGATGAACATGCCCCAGAACACGGCCCAGTAATCGAACTTCTGCATGTAGTTGAACTGCCCGAAATAGGGCTTTTTTCTGCTGACGCCGACATAGTAGGCGACGTTCGTGAAAAAGTCGATCACGTCC
>DMKB01000088.1 GCA_003454665.1 Nitrospiraceae bacterium
CGGGCTATTGAGCTCCGAAATCACCTCAATCGGGTTGCTGACCTTGTGATCTGGTGGGGAAGGCAGCACGGGGCGTCGCACTATCGCAAGTGGCGTCACCGGACCCGCGGAGTCAAAGAACCAAGGCATGTACGCAAGCTCCATGCACGGAAACCGGGAGATCCGGGGATTGACCGACCACTATCCAATGGTCGGTCCGGTCGGGGAAGGTCAAGGCCGAACTCCCGCCATGCACGATCCCCGGAAGTCGGACGGAGGCGTAGTATCGATGAAGCGAGCGAACAAAGGTGCACAACCAGAAGGAAACGGTCAACCACCGGCGGAGTTCGTGGAGAAAAGGCCTCCGGCCAAGGGAAATCCTGTGCAGACGACCGTGACCGGCACACAGAGACCGGAAGCAGCGTCGAGCGGACTGGACAGGGTACGAGAAGCAGCGAAACGGGACAAGGAACGACGTTTCACCAATCTGCTGCACCACGTCACCGTCGAACGACTGCACACCGCCTACCGGGGACTTAATCCCAAAGCGGCCAGCGGCGTTGACGAGGTGACATGGCAGGAGTATGGCGAGGGGCTGGATGAACGCCTTGCCGTGCTCCATGATCAGATTCAGAGTGTGACCTACCGGGCCAGACCGAGCAAACGGGTCTGGATCCCCAAGGGCGATGGGAAGAAACGGCCCATCGGTATCGCCGCTCTGGAAGACAAGATCGTCCAGCAAGCGTTGGCGGAAGTCCTTCAATCGATCTATGAAGAGGATTTTCTCGGCTTCAGCTACGGATTCAGACCGGGCCGTAGCCAGCACAAAGCTCTGGACGCCATCTACGTCGCGATCACGCAGCGCAAGGTGAGCTGGGTTCTGGATGCGGACATCCGCAGCTTCTACGACAGCCTCGATCATCAGTGGCTGATGAAGTTCGTGGAACACCGCATCGCCGACCAACGAATGCTCAGGCTGATCCGCAAATTCCTGCGGGCCGGAGTTTCGGAGGACGGCAAGTGGTCCAAGACAGTGGTGGGGACGCCACAAGGAGCCGTGATATCGTCGTTGCTGGCGAATATCTACCTGCATTACGTCCTGGATCTGTGGGTGAACCGGTGGCGTGATCACCGGGCACGCGGCGAAGTCTACATCGTGCGTTACGCAGATGATTTCGTCATGGGATTCCAATACCGTTCCGACGCGCGGATGTTTCAGATCGAGTTGGCCGAAAGACTGGCCAAATTCGGACTGGAGCTGCACCAAGACAAAACCCGGCTCATCGAGTTCGGCCGTTTTGCCGCCTCAAACCGCAGGGAACGAGGCGAGAGGAAGCCGGAAACCTTCGACTTCCTCGGGTTCACGCACATCTGCGCACGGAAAAGGAAAGGCGGAGACTTTGCGTTGCGCCGCAAAACCATCAGCAAGCGTCTTAGCCCATGTTTAACACCCAGAAAAACAACTTCAATATAAACGGCATCTTAGCATCATGAAAAACTCCGAGTGGCACTACATTCGCGTATTTTGCGTCAGTTGATCAGCTTCTGGACTCCTCCTGGGGAGGTAGATAGATCCAAGGCGTCATAGAGCCTCTTCAGTTTCGGTTCAGCGACCGTCGCCTTGCGGACATGAAGAGTTCGGCCATCTCGTTGCTTGAAAGTGGCGGTGACGCGCTGCTGCACTGAGAATGTCTGGCGCAGGGTGGCCCAACTATCAACGATGCCCTGGGTTTTGAGCTTTTGCCGCAACACCTGAACCGCTTGATAGGCCAGGACCGTGATGAACAGGTGCCCGTCGGCCCGCTCTTCCTTGTGGTGGTAGATCGGCCTTAATCCCAGTTCTGATTTCAGGCTGCGGAAGACCGCTTCCAGATCGGTCAGCATGGTGTAGGTCCGCCATAGGGTGGCCTCATCCCAGTTCAGCTCGTTGGTGCGCAGGCAATAGACGCCGGGGTGGGTCAGTTGCGTCCCGTCCACCGGTCGTCTCTCCCAGGTGAGGGCGACCGCTTTGCTGCCGCTCTCATCCGGGGTCAGCTCGATCTTATAATGTCGCCCGATCCCGTGGCTCTTCTCCTTGAGGCGTCCGATCCTCTGCAGAAGCCTGTCCAGCCGCTTCTCGCTGCGGGGTTTCTGGAGCCCTTCGGCTATTTTGACGAGCCCTGCTTCAAAGCGCCGGCTGAATTGCGCGGTCATGGCGGTTTCTTTCTCCTGCCGCTCTTGGGAGTGGCAGGACAGGCGGACTTCGGCGCCATCCTCGCTGAGCTCTCGCTGAAGCTTGATGGTCTGCCCCGATGCCGTGGTGGTTTCTACGGCCTGGCTCTCGTCAAACTGGCGGCGCCGTTCGCGACTGACCACCAGGTAGCGGTAGTGATGCTCCACCAGCCAGACGATGTTGGCCTCGGTGGCGATCCCGGCATCCATGATCACCAGCGCCCCCGCTGGAGCCTCAAGCCCCTGCAGCATCCCTTCGAGGGTCTTCGCTTCAGCGACGCTGCCCTCGAACATCTTTGATCGCCGGACAAAGCCGCTGCCGTCCAGCACCAATCCCAGAGTCACCAGCGGACAGTCGCTGCGTTTCTCCTTGGAACGCCCGCGCCGGGCCTTGGCATTGCCGGCCATCTCCCCTTCAAAGTAGGTGTTGGTCAGATCAAAAAGGGTCACGCTGGCAGAGAGGGAAAAAAGGGTTTGAATCCGGCCAAAGAGAGCCTCCTCAAGCTTCTCCCGATGCCGCACCAGCAAATCGGAAACCCGATAGAGACGCATCAGCGGCATGGCTTCAAAATCAACCTCCAGCAGCTCGCCCAGGGCGCTCCGCTCTTTCAGCCAGTGCCAGGTGGCCAGCTCACTGCCCGGTGCCGCCATCCGGCCAATGATGCTCCCCAGAGCCGCCGCCCGCTGGACGCCGTTGAGTCCTGCGGATTCCAGAATCTGCGGAACCTCCAGCCAGGACAGAGCGGCCAACCCGGCGTGCTCCACCCCGACCGAGCGGGGGCGGACCAGTTCCAGAGAGGCAACATCCACCTCTTGATATTCTGCCTCGGCGCTTTCTTGGGCAGATGTGGCTGGCGCACTGAGGACCACCAGGCGTGCCGCATAACGCTGGGCCAGAGCCTCAAGCGAGGCGGATTCAGGAAGAAACGTACCCTGTCCGGAGAGAAGCTGATCGATCCGAGCACACAACCGGGGCCACTGCTCTTTCGGCAGCGAGAAGTTCCTCCCCAGATTCAGCAGGGTCCGTTGCCGCACCTTCGTGCCGATTCGCTCCGAGGCGACCAGACGAAATGTGCAGTAGGCTTCCCCGGTCGTTGAGTTTCTGGTTTTAGTCTGTCGAATATACATGGTGCCAGGGTGGCAGAAGTCAAGTCAAAAGCCAACAATAAAATAAAATTATGGCACTACAAAATGAAATCCAGAGGCCGGGTATTGAAATCATTGGGGTTTTTGCTCTAGAAGCTCGCAAAAACCTGGCAATTGCCTCCCGAAGTGTTAAACATGGGCTAAGCTTTGCCACTCTCGCATGACATTTCCTCCTGGGGGATTCCCTCAGGGGCTTTCCTCGGGGGGAAATGTCTTATAAGTCGCGGGAACGGCATAGCCTTTTTTAGTCACACCGGCAAAGCCGGTGGTTTACTGAAC
>DMKB01000297.1:0-657 GCA_003454665.1 Nitrospiraceae bacterium
GTAATGACTAATTCCAAAGTTCAAGATCCAAATGTCAAATACCCGTTTAGCCACAGAGATCATCCCGCCTTGCGGGACAGGCCCGGACACTCAGGAAGACTTTTTGGTTCAGCAATAAAACTACTTCACGCAATTCTCTGAGATCTCTGTGTGCTCTGTGGCAAATACTGTTTTTATACATTCATTTGAACTTTGAGCTTTGTCATTTGAACTTTCACACCTCGTCGCCCATTCACCGTGTCTCCCATTCCCCAACGGTGTTCCTCTGTGTCCCTCTGTGGTTCAATGTCCTTCGTTATGAAATGCACCTCTCCGGTACCCGTCGAAGTATCGTTCATTTTATCACGGTGCATGTCACGCCATTGCCCGCAAAAGAGACGCCGCGCGCGGTAAACGACCAGGTCCACTCGCCACGATTCTTCACCCGGTCATTCAGCGAGACCCCGAGCGTGTCGCTGCGCAGCACATAGGGAAAGGAGAGAAGAGACCGCGGCGTCTTGGGGCGATAGATCTCCTCTTCTTCGAAATCAATGGCCCACCAGCGGAAGGATAATCCTGATTCCGGCAGGTACAGGTAGTGCCTATTTTTGCCGAACAGGGGCCGGTACACCGCAGCGTTCTTAAAATCCTCTCCAACGGTATAGACAGCCAGAACGT
>DMKB01000297.1:683-3443 GCA_003454665.1 Nitrospiraceae bacterium
AGTATGGCTGAGACGGAAACGAGGATGTTGGTCTTGAGCTTCATAGCATCGCCGGGTGTTGCGCTTTTAACGTCCCAATCTGCACATAGCGTGACCGCAGAAAAGCCGCGTGTCCCTGGAAAAACAGGGCGCAGGGAGGCAGGCGGAAAACGCCCGAGGTCGGCGTCCCTTCCCACACGTTCAGCGCCACGGGAACACACACTTCACTTGCTCTTTTTTACGAATTCATCCACGGGAATTGCGGGAAGCGTTACCATCTGGACAGAGCCACGAGAACCGATCTCGACGGACATTTTTGCTACTGTTTCGTTGTTCGGCGCCTCGACGATATTGGCGAAATCATAGGGGCCGAGCAGGGCATACTGGCTCAGGACTTTTACGCCCATTCCTTCTATTTCCTTGTTCACTTCCATGATTCTGCCTGGTTTCTCCTTGATTGTCTTCCGGCCTTCATCCGTCAGGTTGCTCAGTATGACATAGTATGGCATGGCAGCGGTCTCCTTTCCTGGTGGATACGAATGAGATGTGCAGCCCTCCGTATTCGTGACGAACGTTATCTTCGGTGCTATTATGTCATGGAAAGTGAATCGAGAAGTCCACTCCGGTTACAAGGCACACATCACGAGTCTATACCCTATATTATACCTGCTTTTCGATGTTTTTTGTGATACATTTTACGTAAGAGTCGGGGAAGGAGGTGAGGCTGTCTTCGCGCCTTTTTTTGTGATGATTCATCAGTCGCGAAGCACAGTACGTTGTTCCTATGTTCTATTGTGATTCAACGGTCCGGTTTAGTGCAGAGAGGGGCTTCAGCGAGACGTTCTACATCATGTGTCCTGTATGCTGGAACATGAGCATAAAAGTGATACGCTGGGAAGACGGCACGGAGGAAGAGGAGTGTGCGAGCTGCGAACGCATGGCAATGTCTTCCGGCTGTACGGACGACTAGGAGAAGACCGGGGAGGGACATGAAACGGGTATGTGCTCTGATACTCATGGTATCGGCGCTTTTTTTTGTTGCGGGCCGTGTTGCCGGGCATGACGTGTTCGTGCAAGTGGACGGCGGAGAGACGATCTCTCTCGATCAGGTCATCAAGGCCGTCAAGAGGGCCGACCTTGTTTTCGTCGGCGAGCTTCACGACCGCAAGGACCATCACCGGGTACAACTTGATATTCTCAAAGCGCTCAGGAAGAGCGGCAGGCCTGTCGCCCTGGGTCTCGAAATGTTCCGGGCAGACAGTCAGAAAGAGCTGGACCAGTGGACTGCCGGGGCATCAGGCCTGCGGCACTTCCGATCGGTATACCGTGACAATTGGGGGATATCCTGGGATCTGTACCGGGACATTTTCCTGTATGCCCGAAAACACAGAATACCCATGATCGGGTTGAATGTTCCGCAGGAGATAACCAGAAAGGTCGCATCGAGCGGATATTCATCGCTTACGCGCAGGGAGACGGGAAAACTGCCGCCGGGAATCAGCTGCACGGTAGACCGGGCATATAGGGAATTTATCAAGAGTGCCTATTCAGCGCATCAGCGCGACGAGAAGGCCTTCCTCTATTTCTGTGAAGCCCAGATGGTGTGGGACAATGCCATGGCGTGGCATCTCATCGCGTACAAGAAAAAGAAGCCGTCCGCGACGGTTGTCGTTCTTGCCGGCGCAGGCCATTCCTGGAAGCGGGGAATCCCCGAGCAGGTAAAGAGGCACTCACAACTTTCCTCTAAGGTAATACTTCCTTACCTGCCCGGGCGCGTGGAACAGAATATAATTTCTCACCAGGACGCCGACTATATCTACTCACCATAGTCCCGGTATCGGCCCTGCTTTTGCATCGGCCGCATCATTAGCTCGCATCACACGGCCGTACCGGTGATCGTGTTTCCCTGCGACGTGACCATGACGCCGTAACGGTCCTCGTAAGGCGCTGCAGCGGGAGTTTAATGTCCTCAATATTTCGCATGGTTAACTGCTCCGGTTTGACAGCAGCACTTTTTTATGCAATAATTGCACACATATGAATAATGATAATTCCAGTCTGACCGTAGACGGTATCCTGCTGCTCACCGGCCTGCAGGCGCGGACAGGTGAGCTGGTTTTAGAGTCCGGGAACAACATCGGCAGTGTCTTTTTCCATGAGGGGAAAATCCTCCAGGCGCTGTCTCCCTATTCACGCGCGATAGGCGACCTCCTCGTTGAAGACGGCGTGCTTACGGACGCGGAACTCCTCGAGGTTCTCAAATTTCAGAAAAATGAACCGGACCGTCCCGTCGGCAGCCTGCTCATGCAGATCGGGAAGGTGAGCTTCGAAGTTATCGAGATGATGGTCCATGAACAGATCAGGACGACGGTGAGCGAACTCAAGGGATGGAGCAATATCAGCATCAATTTTATCGATAAAGACATCAAGCCATTCGATACGATCCACCTTCCCGTACACGCATTACTGGACGTCACTTTTTTAAACGCGGCGCTGGATTCGCTATCCAGGATCGTCACGATTAAGAACGAATCGGCCTCGAACACAGCTTCAGCATCATAGGGATTGCCGTCGTTTTTACGTGTGTTCCCCCCCGCTGAGAGGTGCTGATGCGTCACCACTCCATACTGCGAAAGGCCTTTGTCGCGCTTGCTGTGTCGGGAGCGCTTTCAGCCGGAATTGTTACTGCCGGCAATCTCCTGCAGCTGCACAACATGCCGCCGACGCTGCCCCCGCCGGAGTACGGCAATACGGTCCTGAACCGAATTGCCGACAAGAACA
>DMKB01000296.1 GCA_003454665.1 Nitrospiraceae bacterium
CCGCCCTTGATCTTCGACAGGACCGTGCCCTTCACCGGGGTGCCGGTCTCATAGGCATGGTTCAGGCTTTCCCGGGCATGCATCCTCTTCGCTTTCTCCCGGGAGAGCACCAGATTGCCGTTTGCGTCCTCGGCAGCTTCGAGATAGACCTCGAACTCGTCTCCCGGCTTCATCTGTGCCAGCTCAGCGGGGGTAAAGTGGTCGGCGGGAATTATGCCGTCAGATTTGTAGCCGAGGTCCATCATGACGGACCCTGATCTGACCTGCACAACCCGTCCGCTGACGACAGTGCCTGCCTTAAAATTTTTCAGCGACTGGTCGTAGAGCTCTTCGAGCTCCCGGCGGTCTGCCCCGTCGGCGCCGTCGTTTTCTTCTTCAAATACGTCTTCAGAATCTATCATTAATTTCTTCACCCTCCTGCGTTCGTTCTCATCGAACTGGTTGTTTACTGGTATGCCCTTCTCGCAGTCTCTTCAGCACGCCCTCAATGACCCAGTCGGGCGTAGACGCTCCTGCCGTGACCCCGATCTTGCTCGCGCCCTGAAGCCACTCCTGCCGGATCTCATCGGCAACTTCAATGTGATACGTGGGTTTCCCTTCTTCCCGGCAGAGCGAGACGAGTCTCGTGGTGTTGGCGCTGTTGCGCCCCCCCACGACGAACATGATGTCGACCCTGCCGGCAAGAGAGCGTGTGGCATTCTGTCGTTCAGTTGTGGAGTTGCAGATTGTGTTGTAGACCTTTAATTCCTTGGAAAGTCTTAACAATTCTAACACAATTTCAGAAAAATTGCTATAGGATTGCGTTGTCTGCGCCACAACACCGAGGCGCCTCTGGGCCTTCATTCCCTCGAGGTCGGCAGGGGTCTCTACCACAATGGCGTCCTCCCCGGCATAACCGATGATGCTCTGCACCTCGGGATGCTTTTTCTCACCGACGACAACGATGCGATACCCCTCGATCTGCAGCCGCTCGGCGAAGCGCTGGGCCTTGCCGACAAAGGGACACGTCAGGTCTATGATCGTGAGGTCCTTGTCGTGGGCTTGCCGCAGAACCGACGGCGGCACCCCGTGGGAGCGGATGATCAGTGAATCCCCGGGTTTCAGTGTTTTCAGATCATCAACGGTCTCCACACCCTCCCGGCGCAGACGGTCGACCTCCTGGGGATTGTGGATGAGCGGGCCGAGACAGTACACCTTCCCTCCGGCCGCGGCCTTGAAAGCGGTGTTTATTGCCCGCTTCACGCCGAAGCAGAAACCGGCCTTATCGGCCAGGATTATTTCCCTACTTTTCTTCACGTCTCTTCGCAACCTCCGCCAGCATGCCGATGACCACATCTTCTATACTCAACCGGCTCGAATCGACGGGCAACGCGTCTGCGGCACGACTGAGCGGGGCAATATCGCGCCCGCTGTCCTGGTGGTCCCGCTCCAGTATCTCACCCGTGATGGTCGCCAGGTCTACGGCCAGCCCCGCATCCTTCAGTTCCCGGTACCGACGCCTGCCGCGTTCTTCCGCACTCGCATCGAGGTAGAATTTTACGTCGGCATCGGGAAATATCACCGTGCCGATGTCCCTGCCGTCCATCACCACGCCTCCGCCGGCTCCCAGTTCTCTCTGGACATCGAGCAGCCTCGCGCGCACAGCTGGTGATTTTGAAACCGCCGACGCCATCATTCCCATTTCCGGGGTTCGTATTGCGCGGCTTACGTCCTGATTGTCGACGTATATACCTGGATCACCGTCAGTATTTGCCAGGGAAACATCGATCTCCATGCAGAGCCGCTCCATTGCCTGCTCATCAGCGGGATCAATCCCTTCCTGCCGCGCCTTCCAGCCGATGGCACGATACAGTGCCCCGGTATCTATATAGGTATAGCCAAGCCGCTCTGCAAGGACCCGCGCAACCGTGCTCTTGCCCGCGCCCGAGGGCCCGTCAATGGCTATAACCAATCCTTTTTTCCTTTTTTGCATGCCCGCTGTAGAGAAGAATCTCTGTATTCTTTTTCCTGTCACCTGTTTACTGTTTACTTTCTACTGTATTCTGATTCCTGTCTTTTCTTTTCCTGCAGTTCAAACTTTGCAATTTGCATTTAAGATAGATCTGTCTCCTGACTCCTGTCTCCTATCTACTCTTTCTTCCCCGTGATCTTTCTATACGCCTCGCCGAGGGTCTGTTTGGCCCGGGCGGTCTTGACCTGTTTCATCATCCTTTTTATTGGCTTCACTCCCCGCTGGTCCCCCAGGTCGGCAAGGGCCTGTGCAAGCTCGATCTCGTTCCCTGAACTCTGTTCAGGGTCCTGGGCAATATTGACGAGGGGCTCGACGGCCCGGGGATCTTTGGACCGGCCGAGAGCGGTAATAATGATCTTGACGTCCCTGTTCCCGGGCTTGTGTATCAGCGTAAGCAGCAGGTCCGTGGCCCGGGGATCCTGCAGGCCGCCGAGAATTTCAACTGCCATATTCGCGACATAGGGGTCGGCGGATCCGGCAAGGTCGACAAGCGTCCCCACCGGCTTCCACCCCGATTCCGTGAGGGTCCGCATGAGTGCGGCCCGCCTCATGGGGTCCAGGGTCGTGAGCCGCTTGGCGAGCAGGCTTCGCGTGTCCTTCTCCGGATAGAAAGACAGGGCCCTGGCCGATGCCGTCCGGATCAAGGGATGAGGATTCAGTATTTCACGAAAAAGCACAGGAAGACCCTGAGCGCTTCCCAAGGCGCCGATTGCAAGGGCAGCCTCGGCCCGGACCTCGGGTTTATCGGCAATATCGCCGAAGAGGCGAAACAGAAAATCCCGGGCTCCCGTCTCTTTCCTGTCAGAAAGGTTTCTCACTGCCTCGGCACGGACCGTCGTATCGTTCTGCAGATTAGCGGCCTTTGCGGCGAGGCCGGCTGCCTTGCGATTACCGATCTTCCTGATACTGCCGATATACGCCGTGAGGGCGTCCCACGTTACTCCGCCGAAGACACCCGGGATCATCGTGCCGCGCACGGGCAGGACCGTCACGGTGACAAACCGGGGGGGAAGTTTCGGCCTCCAGAAACTCGACGGCTTGGCGTCCCGGATGGCCAGGTCAAGGGAGTTTTTCCTCCGAAGTTCCACAAAGCAGGCGATGTAGGGATGCTCATACTTCGCTTCCTTCAGCATGGGTTGCCCGTTCAGCGTGAGTTCCATGAAATCCGGCCGCTGGGGCCACTGCTCCCCGTTCCGGATTTTGAACACATACCGGCCCTTCGCTGCCCTGAAGTCCGCATGATACCGGTTTTCCTTGCCGTATCGCTCCTTGACGTCGTACTTCTTCGGGCCGAAAACCGCTTTTTTCGCCGCCGCAGGATGAGCAGCAACGAGCAGCACGAAGAGCACGAAGAATACGGTGAATTGCTTTTTCATGGTTCCTCCCCACTACTCAAAACATAACCACAGATGGCCTAGAGACAGAGGCGGCCACTAGTAGCCTAAAGTCAGAAACGGCCACTCGGGACGCAGAAGTAATGACTAATTCCAAAGTTCAAAATCCAAATGTCAAATACCCGTTTAGCCACAGAGATCACCGAGGACACCGAGAAAAATTATTTTGTCCAGGAAAAAGCAAATTCCCGCAATTCTCTGAGATCTCTGTGTGCTCTGTGGCAAATACTTTTTTTATACATTCATTTGAACTTTGAGCTTTGTCATTTGGACGTTCACACCCCGTCGCCTATTCACCGTGTCTCCCATTCCCCAACGGTGTTCCTCTGTGCCCTCTGTGGCTAAATAGC
>DMKB01000298.1:0-10662 GCA_003454665.1 Nitrospiraceae bacterium
CTTGGTCGTAAAATAGGGATCAAATATTTTCTGTAGATGCTCTTCCGGTATCCCCGACCCCTCGTCTGCAATGGTGATTTTAACGTAGTCTCCGTTCCGCAGGGGGAGGCCGTGTTCCGCATTGATCGTTACATTCTCGGCGGCGAGCTTTACCGCCCCCCCTTCCGGCATGGCCTCGCTGGCATTGATAATGATGTTGTAAATCGCCTGGCTGACCTGCCCGCGATCCACCTCGGCATGCCAGATATCATCGGCAACGCCTATGTCACTCGTGACCGTCGTACCGCTCAATCCGAAATTTGCGGCGTCTTCCAGCACCGTGGCGATAGATACGGACCGCATCGTCGGTGTGCCGCCGCTCGAAAACATGAGGAGCTGCCGCGTGAGATCACGCGCCTTGAGCGAAGCCGCTTCAGACTCTTCGAGTCGTGGATAGACGTCGTCCGTCGGATCCATCCGGGTCTTTACGAGGTTGATATTGCCGAGAATACCGGTGAGTAAATTATTAAAGTCGTGGGCGATACCGCCGGCCAGGATGCCGATGGACTCGTGCTTCTGGCTTCTCTGGAGTTCGTCTTCCAGCATCTTGCGCTCCGTGATATCGACGATGCTGACGATGACCCGCTCCATGGTGTCTTCATGGCCGGGGGAGACGGACCAGCGGAGAAAGACCTGTTTCTTGGCGCCGGTGATCGTTTTCATGATTGCTTCACTCTCCAGCATGGTCCTGCCCTCTGCAACGGCGACGAGCTGCTTTTTCAGCACGTCGTATGTCTCTTCCGCGTACACGAGATCCAAACAGCGTAAGAATTCCTCCTTGTTTATTGCCTGAAACATGTTGACCGTTGTCTTGTTCACGTCCAACACGTTCACCAGTTTAACGCCCTTCGCGACTGCGTCCGCGTGATCATCCAGATGGGCCGCCATGTTTTGTACGCCTGAATCTTTCAGTTTTTCGAGATACATCTTTACGATAGAAAAGTCTTCCAGCCAGAGCGAGATAGGAGAGTTTTCGAAGAGGTTTCGGTAGCGGTGTTCGCTCTTTTTCAGCTCCTCTTCTGCCGTGGTGCGTTCCGTGATTTCGGCAAGAAGCGCATTGTTTGTACTCGTAAGCTCCTTGGTGCGCTCCTGTACAGTAACCTCCAGTCCGTCCTTTGCTGTTCGAAGCGCGTCTTCGGCCTCGCGGCGCCGGTCAATTTCCTTCTCCAACGGTATCAATCCCATCCGCCAGAATATGTACCAGACTACTGTTCCGAGGATGAAGGTCAGGACGATGGAGCGGAGAACGAATTGCCAATAGAGGGACGAGAGCGCCCGTTCCACGCCGCTCAGGTCCCGCACGACCTCAAGGTCGAGGAGGTGCTTTCCGACAAACGTGACCTGCTTCCGAAGCGTCAGCGAGTGACGTGTGTCAGTGGGGCGGCGAAAATCGGCCAATGCCGTGCCCTCGGGCGTGCTGGCCTTGAACGAAATAACGTCGGTATCTTTTTCGCCCCACTGCAGAATGAACTGCTCGACAACGGCGAACTCGTGCATCAACATGGGCTCGGTTACGAAGGTGCCGACCAGGGAAAGTTCACGCTCGGCATGTTCTCGAACATTGTCGAGCTTTGCTTCCCGTTCCCGTGAGACGATAAGGACGTCAACGGTAACGAGGAACAGGAACAATACGGCCATGAACGCCAGGATTGTTCGAGGATATTTTAACCGCTTAAGAAATTTCACTTGTCCGTCCCGGGCTTCGTGCCGATCCGCATGACGCTGCGGAGCGTATTGTAGTCTTCATTCCTGGCAGGACCCATGCCCGTTACTGATTTCTTCATTGATGTCAGAACGGCAGGGCCGCGGTCATCCCCGTTGAGTTCAAGGAATGCCTTGCGCAAGGATTTTATCAGCGTCTTCGGCAGCGTGGTTCTCGCGACAAAGGGATGTTCCGCGATAGGAGGGCTTTTGGCCAGCATCCTGAGGCCGCGCTCCCGGTACTGACGGAACACCTCTTCTTTAACGCCGCCTGCGTCGTAGTAGCCTCCCAGGACCCCCAGAGCGACGTTGTGGTGGGTGTGCAAAAATTCATATTTCTTCAGGTCGTTAACGCTCACGCCGGCCTTTTTGAGCATGTAGCGGGGCACCAAATGGCTCATCGTGGAATTTGGATCGCCGAAGGCGAAGCTCTTTCCCCTGAGATCTTTCAGATTGTTGATCGGGGAGTCCGTGCGGACGATGATCATGCCGAAAAAAACGGGCTTTCCCCTGACCGCCAGCCGGGCAAGAAGCGGCTTCTTGCCGTAGGCGCCAGACATATTTACATAAGAAGAAGGGCCCATGAAGGCAATGTCGAACTCGTCATTACCGACGCGGTTGATATGGGCCTGGTAACTTTTTTCGATTTTTATGGTAACGGGCCGGGAGAGTTTGTCTTCCAAGTACCGGGCGAGAGGGGTAAAGCGTTTGATCAATTCGGTAGCGGGCAGATAGGGGTGTATCCAGAATGCCAGGGGTTCCTGTGCCGCCGTTATCTTCGGGGCGGTGAGATGTGCGCAGAGCAGGAGCGCAAACAGAACGGCGATGATAGATAATTTTCTCATGCTGGTATTTTCCCCCTTGGCATATTCAAGCTGGATCGTATCGCCCGAAGAACTGGTGGACGTAATCCTTCCAGCAGGTATTATTAAACTGCCGCTTCACCATCCGACCATACGAGAGGTTATTGTTGTGCCATTCAGGTTGGAAAGTCACTCAGGGCGGTTTTCTACCCATAGATGCTCTGGCGTCGCAGGAAAAAAACCCTATGAACAAGAATAGTATAGTTAGTCAGAAAAGGCAAGCGTATAAAAGCTCTGCTACCGCAAAGATCGACCGGGGAAAGAGCATGTAAGTTGTTGATTTTACGTGAATGATGCTGTCTGTGGACGTTTGCGCGTGCACGCACCAAAGCCGTTGTTTTTGACTTGAATTTCACGGCATTCTGGACTATTGTTATATAAATCTTCCCGTGGTCAAGCGAAAGGATGGCAACCTATGCTGCTCAAGGGCTACCGTAAAGAGATCTTCGATCCGACGTGTAATCCAAACTTTCAGTCGGTACACTGTATTGCTCACCTTAATGAAGATATCGGCGAGGCCCTTCCATATCTCAACGCCGCGTTGGAAGGGGATACGTACATTAATAATCCGCCTTCAGTAACATTCAAAGTACACGGAAAGCTGATCACCGTTCATGCCGGAAAGATCGCCATCAATGCCTTGCGCGATGAACAGGAAGCACAGAACATACTTGAGTGGCTGAAGAAAGAGATCAATGAAGCTTGGGAAAACCGGGAACAGATTACGCCGAAGTACGACGGCATCACGAAACCCCATATTCTGGAGATCTACAAGCTCTTGCCCAAAACCAACTGCCGCGAATGCGGCCAACCCACATGCATGGTATTTGCCTCGCAGGCGGCGGACGGCATAAAGGATTCCGAGGATTGCCCGCCGCTGAGTACTCAGGGCAGAGAAATACTGCGAGATTATCTTCACGGCTATCGGTTGTAATACTGCATAGATTGTTGCCGGATGGTGAGCGGGAGCAGCACGACGCGTGTGCATGGTTACGCTTGAGCGATGTGAACAAACGTTGGTTTTCAACAATCAACAGGTAAGATGGAGGGCGGCTATGGCTGCCTTTGTGCCCTGTACTGCGTTAAACAGTTCAACCGCCTTTTCCGTCCTTTCAGCCCGGACCTCGATACCCTTTGATTCGATAAACGCTATGGTTACCTCAGAAACCGTCATCACGCCATAGTATCCCCTGCCGATTATGAGAACATCGGGCTTTGCGCCGATAGCATCGGTTATGTCGTCCCGGTGAAGCGAGTGTCCTTTCTTTCTCCACCAGGAGGAATCCACATGATCGGGGTAAATGATGGCGTCGGAGGTATAGGTCCTTCCGTCGATGGTGATGTTCCCGAATGCGTATGAATCGATCTTCATGGATTTCCCTCAGGAGAAGTCTTAGACAGGATTAACAGGATTATGAAAAAAGCTATGTATGGGGTCTTATCCTGCCTGTGGCCTTTAGGCTATACACCCTGTCAAGAGAAAATTTGGTTCCGGCCTGTCCCGACATTACGCTGACGAGTCGGGGCTTGTCCGGGTTCGGGAGATACAAATAAAAAACCGGGTGGTAATGGATACATTTGAAAAAAAGAGAAACGGTGGCGCGGAGCGGCAGTGCCCATGCGGGATTCGCCGCCTGCCCCTGCCACGCGCTATTTTGAGTGTTCTCCGCGCCGGGAGCGCTCGTTACTTGCCGCCCAACGACTTCATGTAGGCGATGATATCTTTCATTTGTTGTGAATCGGCGCTTATCGGTTTACCCTGGAGCGGCGCTTTTATGCAGGCATTCACTTGATCCTTGAGCGCGTCCGCTTTCTTTGCATAGTCCTCCGCCACATCCTCAAGCCCTTTTCCACCGGGATGGCAGGTATTGCACGTGCGCTCGTTCGTACTGCCGGCAAACGTGGTATCGTTAAAGAGTTTCTTGCCCTTTTCGACGCTGCCCCCGGCGTAGACGAGGGTGATCATGATCAAGAGCCCAAAGACCAACAAAACCATGCCTTTTACGGTTTTCATAATGTCCTCCTTCGTGAGTTGTGAATAGTGAAAAAAGTAACTGCAGACAGCCTAAAATCAGAATCGGCCACTCGTAGCCTAAAGTCAGAAAAGCCCACTCGGGACGCAGAGGTAATGACTAATTCCGACGTTCAAAATCCAAATGTCAAATAAATTTCAAATGACAATACATTCAAAAGTCGAGATCCTTTTGAACATTGCTTTTTTGGCATCCATTTGAACTTTGAGCTTTGTGATTTGGACTTTCACACCCCGTCGCCCATTCACCGTGTCTCCCATTCCCCAACGGTGTTCCTCTGTGAAACTCTGTGGTTTCATGATGTTATTCTGAAGTTCGAAGCTCTTACTTATCAAAGGTCGCATCAATCGCCGACCGGATTTCATCGAGGGTGTGGCCTTGTTTATTCATCGTGAAGGCCTTCAAGGCCTCCTCCTGGCACAGGAGTCACCCGGCGCCGTGCCTGGTGACAAAGCAGCTCAGCAGGCTTTTGTGTTCGAAGGGTACATTATGGCAGTAGCAATAACAGAAGAGTTTGTCCAGAATCTGCGGTACTGCCTGTGCCGCGGCATAGGCCTCGCGAACCGTGCCGTAAAACTGATAGGGGTTGAGGACCGGCCGCGTCTCTCCTCCCGTGACGGAAAAGGAACGCGTCTGTGTGCTCTGGCCGTGCTTGCTCGATGAGGTGCTCAGGAGTACGATCAATCCCGCCACCAGAACGACGGAGACTACGATGACCGGGACAAGGGGAAATCTCTTTTTTGCAAGTGGTGGCTCTTTTTTCTTTTTTTTGCTCATGTGCTCCACCTCTCCGGGACGATGGCCGGGGTGCGGACCAGAATGTAATGATTATAAATATACACCATGACCATGAGATTTGGAAGTTTTTTTATTGCGAAGTGTGCAGCCGGATTTGTACGTCTTAAGAAGTAGCCCGTTGTCTCATGACGGCCCGTTGTTTCACGATCATCGGGACTTGAATTCTACAGGGACGATATCAAGGGTGATCTTTTCCGTTCCCCGGACCGTGATGAGCGGGAAGGTCATCCCCACTTTTTCCTCGGTGAGCAGCTTGTGCAGCTCATCAATAGAGGCAATGGCCTGGCCAGCGAAGCTGACAAGAACGTCTCCCTGCTTCAGTCCCGCCCACGCCGCAGGACTGTTCTTTTCGACGGACAAGACCCTCACCCCGCTCTCGACCGCCAGCCCGTAGTGCCGCACGATACGCCGGTGGAGTTGAACGTCCTGTCCTGCCACGCCGATATAGCTGCGCCGTACTCTTCCCTCCCGGATGAGGCTCGCTGCGACAAACTTCGCGGTATCGACGGCAATGGAAAAACAGATGCCCTGGGCCGACAGAATGACCGCCGTGTTCACTCCGATCACCTCGCCCTTCGACGTCACGAGCGGGCCGCCGGAGTTGCCGGGGTTGAGGGCTGCATCGGTCTGGATCACACTGTCGATCAGCCTTCCGGAGCCCGCCCGAAGCGACCGGCCGAGGGCGCTCACCACGCCTGCCGTGACACTGTACTCGAAACCGTAGGGATTGCCGATGGCGATCACGAGCTGACCGACCCGTATGGAGCGGGAATCACCGAGACGGGCAGCAACGAGGTTCGGGGCATGGATCTGGAGCACCGCCAGGTCCGTGTCAGGATCATCGCCCACCCTGTGCGCCTGATACCGCCGGCCGTCGAGAAGCGCGACCTCGATCCGTTCTGCTCCGTCCACGACATGGCTGTTCGTCATGATAAAACCGTCGGGCGTAAACACAAAGCCCGAGCCGCTGGCATGCATTTCCTGGGAGGGGCCGTGCCGGACCTGCCTCCTGGCGCCCGGGCCGTGGAAAACCTCGATGTTGACGACCGACGGGCTCACTGCTTCCGCTGCATTGATCACCGCACGGGAATATGCGTCGAGCACGTGAGAATCATCGGCAGGCTCGGTTATCGCCGAACGATGTCCGTCTGTGCCACCGAATGGCTCATGTGATACATTCAGGAATGCGGTCTTCATGGTTAATCCCTCCCTGCGAACATAGTACCACCTCTGTCAAGAAGAACAGAGGGCTTTGACCAGAAAGATGTCAACCACGAAGGTTACGAAGGGTCATGAAAAGAACGAGTGAGTTTTGACTATCGTGTGTCCTTTTGCTCGCTAAGCTGGCACGTACCCTCGATCTCTCCAAGAGCCTGGTCAGGATGATCGTGAATGGTGATGATAAATAGGTAGTAGCAAGTACTATAGATCTGTAACGAGCATTTATCTGTTATAATTTAAAGTATAGATTTCTTCCTGAAACCTGCAATTATTCGGTTAACACGGTGGTTGAACATGGGCGGTTCCAATCGTCAGTGTGTTCAATGCAGGAGCGGGGTGCGTTATGGTTTTCGTTTTGTTGCTTGCATTGGTCTTGTTGCTGGCTTATTTCCGGGCCAGGCTCTGGGCCTGGACCATTGTGGCCGCGGCCTACGTAGGTTATTGGACCGTCGCAGGCGGGGGTGGCTATGCTGTCTGGTCGACTTTTTTAGTGGCGGCAGCGCTCGTGAATATCGTACCGCTCCGCCGCGCGCTCTTCAGCAGACCGTTGCTCGGCCTGTTCCGCAAAGTGCTTCCTCCCATGTCCCAGACGGAGCGGGAAGCGCTCGAGGCCGGCACGGTCTGGTGGGACGGGGAACTCTTCAGTGGCCGGCCAAACTGGCAAACGCTGCTGTCCGAACCGGCGCCTGCACTGACCCCGGAGGAGCAGGCATTCCTCGACGGGCCGGTGGAAGAGCTGTGCCGGATGCTCGACGACTGGAAGATCACCAAAGAACTCCACGACCTGCCGCCGGACGTGTGGCAGTTCATCAAGGACAAAGGCTTTTTCGGCATGATCATCCCGAAGGAGTACGGCGGCCTGCAGTTTTCGGTCCTGGCCCATTCGCAGGTGATCATGAAGATCTCGAGCCGCAGCATTACTGCCGCGGTGACCGTGATGGTACCCAATTCACTCGGTCCCGGCGAACTGCTGCTGCACTACGGCACGCAGCAGCAAAAGGACTACTACCTGCCGCGGCTTGCCAGGGGGGAGGAAGTCCCCTGCTTCGCCCTGACCGGACCCGAGGCAGGAAGCGATGCCGCGTCCGTTCCCGATACCGGTGTCATCAGCCGGGGGACGTTCGAGGGCAAAGAGACGCTCGGCATCCGCCTGAACTGGGAAAAACGCTATATCACCCTCGCGCCCGTGACGACCCTTATCGGCCTGGCCTTCAGGCTCCGTGATCCCGACCACTTCCTCGGCGACACGGAGGATATCGGCATCACCTGCGCCCTGGTCCCTGCTAACCTTTCCGGCATCACCATCGGTACGCGTCACGATCCGCTCGGCATTCCGTTCCAGAACGGTCCCACCTGGGGCAAGGATGTATTCATTCCCGTCGATTATATCATCGGCGGTGCACCTATGGCCGGCCAGGGATGGCGCATGCTCATGGAGACCCTCGCTGCCGGCCGCGGCATCTCGTTGCCTGCTCTCAGCACCAGCGCCGGTAAGCTGACTGCCCGCGCCATCGGCGCCTATGCTCGGATCCGCAAGCAGTTCAAGCGCCCAATCGGCAGCTTTGAGGGAATCGAAGAGCCGCTGGCCAGGATCGGAGGCGCCGCCTACCTGATGGATGCAGCGCGGGTCATGACCTGCGGCGCCATCGACCAGGGCAGGAAACCGGCGGTAATCTCCGCCATCGTCAAATACCAACTGACCGAGCGGATGCGTAGGGTCGTCAATGACGGCATGGATGTGCAGGGCGGCGGGGGTATCATCCTCGGCCCGCGCAACTTCCTCGGCCGGACCTATCAGAGCGCTCCAGTCGGCATTACCGTGGAAGGCGCAAATATCCTGACCCGTTCCATGATCATATTCGGCCAGGGTGCCATTCGCTGCCATCCCTACATCCAGCAGGAGATGCAGGCGGCCATTGACCCGGACCGCAAGAAGGGCCTTGCGCTCTTCGACCGGGCGTTCTTCAGCCACATCGGCTTCATCATCAGCAACACAGCGCGGACGCTTTTCCTGGGGATGACGGGCGGATGGCTGGTCAAAGTCCCCGGCGGCCGCGCCCGCCGGTACTTCCAGAAAGCCACCCGTATGAGCGCGGCCTTTGCCCTGATCGTCGATGCGGCGATTATGCTTTTGGGCGGGAATCTGAAGCGCAAGGAGAAACTCTCCGGGCGGCTGGCCGACATCATCGGCAATCTCTACCTGCTCTCGGCAGTGCTCAAGCGGTTTGAGGACCGGAACCGGCCGAAGGACGAGTGGCCCCTCGTCGAATGGGCCTGTGAGGAGAGCCTCGTCGCCATCCAGGCGAGTTTTGACGGCCTCCTGCGCAACTTCCCGAATCGCCTGGCGGCCTGGCTGCTCAGGCTGCTCATATTCCCCCTCGGACGGCCCTTTGCCGGACCCGGCGATCGCCTTGGTCACCAGGTTGCTGGCATCCTTCTGGAACCGTCCGAGGCAAGGGACCGTTTGACAGCCGGGCTGTTTCTCCCAACGAGTTTGTCAGAGCCGTTGGGCCGATTGGAAGACGCACTGCACAAAGTCATTGCCGCGGAGCCGGTGGAGAAAAAACTGCGGGATGCAGTGCGGGCCGGCAGTCTGATAGAGCACCCCGACGCCGGGCTCGTCGAGGCTGCCCTCGAAGCAGGGATCGTGACCGACGCAGAGGCGGAACTGTTCCGTGCTGCGTTGGCCGCTCGTGCCGAGGTGGTCCGGGTGGATGATTTTTCCAAATTATAGAAAAACGGCGCCGCTGAGCTCCGTTACTTCAGCATCGACAAAAATAATTGAGCAGTGTATATTCCATCCGGTAATTGATGTCAGCAGGTCGAGCACGAGATGGTGGATAGATTGGTTGTATCTATTCACCATGATTGGCATTCGGTACAATTACTAGTGATGCTGATGAAGAAAGGAAAAATAAAAATGAAAACTGATGAAATCAAACTAACGGTGAAGACCCGTTATGGCAAATTCGCTGAAACAGGCGGAAAGAAAGAGGACTGTTGACCGAGCAAGAGACAGCCCGGTTCGGGCTATGCAGTTGACCAGGGACTCTATGAGCAGGCTGAACTTTCCTTCGTGCCGGAGATTGCTCTAAACATCTCACGGGGTTGTGGTAACCCTACTGGTTTTGCGAACCTTCAGCCCGGCGATGTTGTTGTGGATTTTGGTTGCGGTGCCGGAATAGACGTTATTTTGGCTGCTCACAAGGTTGGTGAAAAAGGAAAAGTAATTGGGTTAGATTTTGCCCCGCAAATGATCGAGCGAGCAAAGCAGGCTGTGGCAGAGGCTGGATTGAAGGACAGAGACATTGAACTTCGTGTTGCAGATATGGAGAATTCAGAGCTTCCAAATAATTTCGCAGATGTCGTGACATCCAACTGTGTCATTAATCTCTGCCCCGATAAAGAGAAAATATATGAAGAGGCTTTTCGTATTCTCCGGCCTGGTGGACGGCTTGCGATATCGGATATTGTATCCACAGAAAATATCGATTCCCAACTGAAGGAGCGATTCCAGTCAACATGGGCTGGATGTTTGGGGGGAGCTATTCTTGAAGAAGACTACGTGCATATGGTTACCCGTGTGGGCTTTGACGAATTGCAAATTGTTGCTCGGCATACTCTGACACCAAACGAACTGGCAGCCATGGCCTGTTGTCCTGGTGATACATTTACCCCTCCTCCGAGCGCGGAAGACCGGCTTCTTGTGGAAAGTAAGGTGGCCAGCATAAAGTTCACAGCGGTGAATAAAAAAAAGACATAACAGGTCATCCCGGTATTTCTTTGTGGCCTGAGCGTCTTTGTGCGGGAATACTCTTGCCGTTCTGACAAGAATATGATTGCTCAGTTGCTAACCCTCGGTTTTCTCATCCTTTTTTCATCAGACGACGAACATGATGTTGAAAAAAACAGTTCACCCGGGTGTCACAGCTCCAGGCTTTTTGTGTCTAACCTAGTAAGAAAAGAAATCATTCTGGAGAATTACTCATGAGGGCCATTTTTCGAAC
>DMKB01000298.1:10675-13198 GCA_003454665.1 Nitrospiraceae bacterium
GCATCAGCACTGGATCTATAACATCGCACTGCGCATGGTAGGCAGGCCGGATGATGCGCAGGACGTAACGCAGGAAATATTGATCAAAATGATCACGAAGCTTTCCACGTTCCGGCGGAAAAGCAGCTTCAGGACGTGGCTCTACCGGATCGTCACGAATCATGTGATCAACATGAAACGGAATCGCCTTGAGCGCCTTTTCACCTCCCTTGATCGCCACGCCGAATTTAAAGACAGCCTTGAAACCACTGAATTTGGAGGCGTCCAGCATGCCTCCGCCGAGACAGATCTGCTTGTCAAAGAGACAAAAAATTTCTGTCTTATGGGAATGCTGCTCTGTCTCGACAGGACCCAGCGAGTGGTGTTCATCCTCGGATCGATACTGGGAATCGACAGTAACCGTGGGGGCGAATTTCTTTCAACACGCCCTGACAATTTCAGGAAGATTCTCTCTCGTGCCCGGAAGCAGCTCGGCAATTTCATGAATGAAAATTGCGGGCTTATCAACGAGAGCAACAGCTGCAGATGTTCAACGAAAACCAAGGCATGCATAGAAGCGGGGGTCGTTGATCCGGAGAATCTGCGGTTCACTAGAGAGCACCTTCTCAGGGCCGAAGAATTCGTTTCCGGAAAGGCTGATATGGTTGATGACGCGCTCGACGTGAAAGTCCAGAATACGTTCAGAGACCAGCCCTTGCTGAAATCACCTGATTTTTTCTCATCCTTGAAAGCACGGTTGAATCGGAACGAGGTTGGCCTGATAATTAACTTCAACGATAATAAAAAACAGACATGAATGTCCTGGTTGTCGGTCGCGCTACTTCGACGGTCCCTCAGGCGGGAGATGCTGGCGCAAGAGCAGGCTTTATCATGAACGATTGACACCGGGGAGCAGGCTCAGCAGTTCATGCACCCGTTATGCCCAGATCAAGTGGAGGATAGTATGCAAGAAGTGATGGAGAGAATACAGATGATCGCCGAAACCGAGGACGTACCGGTCCTCGGGACCAGCCCTGCCGCTCAGATGGCCGACGAACCCGAAGGGTACCGGCCCGAAGACCTGCTTCCGGGAGCAAAAAGCCTGGTCGTCTTCGGAATCCCTGTTCCCCGTGGTGTCTACCGTCCGGCGGCCCCAAAGGTGATCGAAAACGTCTGGCGGACCCAGGGCATTTACTACCGGCGGCTCGACGATCTGTCACTCCGGATCGCCGCCTTGCTTGAGGAGACCGGCGATTCAGCGGTGCCGGTATTCGGCTGCTCCCCTTTTTCATTGAACGAGCGAAAGGACGTGAGGGGGCATCTGAACCAGCTCCGGATGGGAGAGGTTGCAGGTATCGGTACGAGAGGGCGGAACGGCCTGCTTCTCCACTCCCGCTACGGCTCCCGACTGATGCTCGGCGGCGTGGTGACCACCGCCGGACTGCCGGCATTCCGCAAACCCGAAACCACCGAGCCCGGCTGTCCTCCGGACTGCCGTATCTGCATTGAAGTGTGCCCGATCAAGGCCATCTCGCCGGAGAAGAGGAGGGTGAACATCATGCGCTGCCTGCAATACACGTCCCGGACGCCCTTGCTGCCGAAACTCCGGTTCCTGCTGCTCCGGGCGCTGCGCCCCCGGGCTGCCGAGCGGCTTATGAGCATAACTTCCCTCGACGAGCACACGCTGCACGTCTGCTCGCAATGCGTGACTACTTGCCCCTATGGCACGGGGACGCCTTGAACGAGCGCGGATGGTGAATGACGATGAAAGTTGAAATGAACAAATTTTGTTGCTCTGAAATGAGCATTCATCCGGTATACCTTTGAGCATGTACTCCTTCCGGTACTACGCGATAGTTGCATTGCCACTGAACCGGAGCGTTGAGATCCCCGGGACCGTTTCTTGCTCCTTGAAAATTATGTCAAGGATCGAGTAGTGATCCCAACACAGCTCTGTTCTTTATCAAAATATCTGTCCTCAATGACGTTGTCAGACGAAATGGTAAGATGTTCTTCATTCTGTTGCAAAGAAGAATATAAATTATACTTATATGCATAGTTTATTTTGTTCATTCCAAAACGCCTGTTATCTTGACAACCGTTCATTTCTTTGCTTAACTGTAAATCGACTTCCCTAAAGACATCTCTTTTTTTTACCGTAATGTAATTATGTGAGCACCTTGTACGTGCCGGTACGGATTTTCGTGTGCAAGCAAGCACCTGTTTGTCAGGAAGGTTCATGAAGGTATGGCAGGGCATTGCTCCGTCAATACGTTCAAGGCTGTATTCCGGTATGCCTGTGAGGATACGGCTTTTTTTATTCAATTCCTCTTTCGAAAGGAGACACCCTATGCACGCGAGCAGATTCAGCACCAGAGGTTTGTTTCTTCACGGATTTCTGGCATCCATGCTGGTCCTTGGCATGATCGTCACTGCTTCGGCACAACCCAAGGTGGCGATACAGGGCTACACAATCGATGTCAGGGGGCAAGAACCCGTCGTCCCGAAGGAACTCGAGGCTGCCGACGGACAACAGTACAAAAA
>DMKB01000295.1 GCA_003454665.1 Nitrospiraceae bacterium
AATGTCAAAAGTTTTGCCACAGAGGACACAGAGAACTTCTTGAAAAACAGTTCATTAGACACGTTCTCTGTACACTCCCCCTTTGCGAAACCTAAAAAACCTCGTATTTATCTTTTTAACAATCTTATGAGTCAAGATTTTAACAGTTAATCCTTATTTCTTATTGTATTCTTTTATCTTCTCTACATTCCTTTTTTTCTCTGCTTTTCTCTGTGCCCTCTGTGGCTAAATAGCCGTATTTTTTTCATAGAGCTTTTGACGCTACCCTTTTCGCGTCACGCAGAATATTCCTTCGCATAACAGCCAGTATATGAATCTTCGGCGCTGAAGTCAAGATCGTACGAAGCAGGTCGATTACTAAAAATTTCTGGCCTTTTACCATCCAATATTGTATAAATTCATACCATGCCGAGACGGTATCCCACCAAAGGAAAGACGCGTTCAAAAAGAAAAGCCCGGAAAAAGGTCCGTTCTCAAGAGTGGCTGGTTGTCGGGATTATCATGGCGCTGATCGTGATCGTCGCGTACTTCTCGGAGCCGCCGCTGAGCGTTCAGAAAAAACAGACGCGGCCCTATCCGCAGCAGTCCCGCGTGGTTCCCCACAGCCCTCCCGTGACGCCTCCGGCCCCGGCCGACACAAGAGAAAAGACGAAGCCTTATCCGCAGCAGTCCCGTGCGGTTCCCAGCCATCCCTTGGAGACTCCGGCCCCGGCCGACACAGGTGAAAAGCAGAAGGAGGCACGAAAGAAAGAACGGAACCGTACGAAACCGTCGGTCCGCATCGCAATCGTGATCGACGATCTCGGCCAGAGCATGGAGCCCGCACGGGAACTCATTGCGCTGGAGGCGGAAATAACGTTTTCCATCCTGCCGAACCTCGAGCACTCTGAAGACACAGCGCAGCTTGCCGAGGAAAACGGCCGTGATGTGCTCCTCCACATGCCGATGGAGCGAAAAAACCTTGCCGGGAAGGGCGAAGAAGAGGGCACCCTGCACTCGGACATGACGCCCCAGGAGTTTACCTCTGCGATGGAGATGCATTTCAACTCCGTTCCCGGGGCCATCGGCATCAATAATCACGAAGGCTCTGCCCTGACGGAGAACAGCGAGGCGATGAAATTCCTGATGGCCGAGCTCAAGGCACGGGACCTGATGTTCCTCGACAGCTTCACCGCGCCTAAGAGCATTGCCTACGCCACGGCGAAGGAATTCGGCCTCAAGGCCGCAAAGCGGGACGTGTTTCTCGACAATTACCAGGACCAACCCGGATACATCCGCGGCCAGCTGGATGAACTGGCCCGCATTGCGAAAAAAAAGGGCAGTGCCGTGGGCATCGGCCACCCCTACGGGACGACGCTTGCGGAGTTGAAAGCGTGGATCCCGGAAGTGCAAAAACAGGGGATCGCAATCGTGCCGCTGTCACAGTTGATGAAATGATTTTTTATCGCAGAGCACACCGAAGACTTTGGACAGGATGTACAGGATAATATCTGGATAAGTCGTTAAACTGTTTGCACGGTTCAAGCTGTTTAATCTGTCCCCTGTTTACTGTCTACTGCATACTGTCTTCTTCGCGTCCCAAGTGGCCGTTTCTGACTTTAGGCTATCTGTGGTTTGGCTAATACACTATGTTTACTCTCGGAATAGAAACCTCATGCGACGAGACCGCTGCCGCGGTGCTGCAGGACGACAAGGTCCTGTCGAACATCGTCTCCTCGCAGATACAAATCCACCAAAAATACGGCGGCGTAGTGCCCGAGCTCGCCTCCCGGGCCCACATCGAGAACCTGCTGCCCGTCATCCGTGAGGCCCTTCATGAAGCCTCCGTCGGGATCGACGACATCGGGCTCGTTGCCGTGACCTACGCGCCCGGCCTCATCGGCGCACTCCTCGTCGGCGTGTCCGCGGCCAAGGCAATCGCCTATGCCCGCGACATTCCCTTCGTCGGCGTCCACCACGGCGAAGGCCATATCCTCGCCGCCCATATCGAATACCCTGATATCGGCTATCCCTACATCGCCCTCCTCGCCTCGGGCGGCCACACTGCCCTGTACCATGTCCGGGATTTCGGGAAGTACGAACTTCTCGGCCAGACCCGCGACGACGCTGCCGGCGAGGCCTTTGACAAGGTGGCGAAACTGCTCCAGCTCGAATACCCCGGAGGCCCCATCATCGACCGCCTGGCGAAGGGAGGAAATCCGGACGCGATCACCTTCCCCCGGGCGAAGCGGGAAGGATATGATTTCAGTTTCAGCGGCCTTAAGACAGCCGTTCGGAACCACGTGGCCCTCTTCACGTCGAAAGATGCAGGGATAGAACCGGAGCTGAAAATCAAGGACGTTGCCGCGAGCTTCCAGGCCGCTGTTGTCGAGGTCCTTGTGGAAAAAACAATCAAGGCGGCTCTCGAACATGATGTTCATAAGATTGTTGTAGCAGGAGGCGTAGCTGCGAACAGTTCACTCAGGAATATCATGAAGGAGAAGGCAGATGAGAAGGGAATAAAGCTCTATCTGCCTGGCATGGGATTGTGCATCGACAATGCCGCGATGATCGGCCTGGCAGGATATCTGCATTATCAGAGAGGTGAGACATCGGGGCTGGATCTGAATCCCCGGGCGAGCATGGCGTTGTGATTCTATTTTAGTATGCTGTTAAAAGATTCAGCTGAAGTTTTCACCTACAAACATGCACTTTGGCTGAAGCCGAATGACTATCGATTATAAAATGAAAGGTGTTAGCGAAGGGCTAAAGTGACTTAGTTCCAGTCTATTTCGTTTACTATGCCCCTTCTCATACACGTCATTTCCATTTTTTGGCAGCTACATCATCTGTTCCTACGATGGGCTGGGGGATCCAACTATCTCAAACTATTTTTGCCCAATCAACGATTGTCAGATCTTCCTCCACAACCGATTTTATAGCATTCATTTTGTCGTGGGTCACCAATACAAAATTATAAGCCATGGCTACTGCGGCAATCCAAATATCGTTTTCCTGGACCTGCAGTTCCTTTGATGTCGTCGGATCTATCCATTCTTCAACCCGTTTCTTATGACCTTTTCTTGGAGCATATCGTTCGTAGAGCCTCGACCTCAAGGTAGCGTACTGTTCACGAGCGATATCGTTATCGACTGGATGACTTTGAAACTCTTCCAGCATCTGTTTCGCCAATGCTTGTTTTGTTGCGTCTTTCTTAGGCGCGACTTTGAGCCCGTATTCTACCTCACCAATCGTAATACAACAGATAAAGATGTTCTCGCCCTTGATCTCTTCGAGGCGCTTCTCCAAAGCTTTGCCCTCAGGACTGTGGGCGCCCGATTTTACCTCTGAGAAATAGCCAAGCATGTTAGTGTCTAATAAAAAACATTTCCTCTGCATCTATTCTGAACCTATGCCTTTAAGATAGTCTATAAATTTCTTATCCTTTATGACCGGGATGCGCTCCAGGATTTTTTCGACCGTCCCTTCCCGAAAAGCATTAGACAGATAGACATGCAGAGGGATCCAAGAGGTCATTTCAGGAGGTATATACCCTTTAAACTCAAACGGCACATCTCGCTCCTGACCCCAAAAGATGTCTAATATCTGCCGTTCGAGCTTCGGGGGTAAATGATACAGCTTCAAAATCTCAGCATCGATTTTTAGGAGAGTTTGATATGCTATGCCTTTGTCACTCTGCAGTTCTCCCAGATACAGATTAACGAGATTGCTAATAGTTTGGTCATGCTGTAATATGGTGTCAAACTTGGGAATCGGTATTTCCCCATAATTTTTCACCAGAAGATTTCTGTCTGAAATATGACAGTACATAAATGCCTGGGCAATGGGCGAGTTCAGCAACGCTGCC
>DMKB01000140.1:0-9481 GCA_003454665.1 Nitrospiraceae bacterium
GGAGATGCGAGGATGGCGCAAAGACCTCTTAATCGTCTTGCCCGACGATCACCCCCCACGGGGCCACCTGCAGGGGCGTAAAGGTCAATACGTCAACGGGTTTTTCCTCGAACATCCTCCCGTGCGCCTCAGGCCTGGAAAAGCCGTGCTCGCACTCTCGTATACCTGCCTCACGGTTCTTGATCATGACACCGAGAGAACCACCGTGGTCATGATGCTGGAGTACGCGCGATGCATTGTCGGAAGCAACGACGACCTCGTTGGAGTCGATGATCTCGATATAGGCGTTTTTCTCTATCTTCACCGTCTGGAGGAGTTGGTTGATCGATGGATTGGTCGGATTGAGCACGCCGCCGGCCGCCCCGACGATGCTCCCCCCTTTGTCGCGCAGGGGAACGAGGACAAAGATCACCTGCTTGTTGATGGGGGTCACCGTATAGATGTTCGAAATAACCGGTCTGCCCTCCCGGAGGACCTGATTCACATAGTGGATGTACGTGAGGTTCTCATAACGGTTGTTATGCGGGGGATAGGAAAGGAGCTTGTTCCCTTGTTTATCGAGGAGGAACACCCCGTCCGTAAACAGCGAATAGGTATAGGCCGTTTCCAGCACCTGGCGTTCCGGTTTCCAATCGTTGTCCGTCAGGTCCACTTTACCCGAGAGGGAGATGTCATAGAGCCTGTTCAGATTGCCCTGCAATACGATCTCAATGTAATTCGCGATAATGCTGCCCAGGGTAAGCCTGTTGTGCAGCGACCGGTTAATACTCTCGCGGACCGCCAGATAGCTCATAATGCCAAGGCTCGCGGTGATAACGATTACATTGAGAATGATTGCAAAAATGATCTTTTTCTGCATTGCTTAGTTTTTATACTACTCCAAAAAAAGCCCTCCGTCAAACCGGTGTCGTCTCTTCCGGGGTCCCCTGTCCGTGTCCCTCCAGCGTCACGCCGAACATACGCTCATATTCCAGCGGATGCTCGTGTATCATCCGTTCTTTCGCGATCTTGCCGGTAAAAATTACCGTGTCGAGGGGAAAGACCTCCGGACTGAACACCGCATTATAGATATGCCAGACAATGATCACGAGAAAGGCCAGTACCGCCTCGTTGGTATGGAGGGCTTTTGCCGCCGGGATCAACTCACCCGGCAGGAATGCCGTCACGAGGGCAGGAAACCAGAGTGCAAGGCCCGTGGCAATCATGATCATTCCGCCGGCGATAACCCCCCAGTATTCGAACTTCTGCTTGTAATCAAACCGGTCACACCGCGCCGGGTGTTCCGTCAGGCCAAAATAGTATTTCAGATTGTCCATGACGTCGGTGAAGTCTTTCTTGTAAATGACCATCGTGGGCTGCCATTTCCGGAACAGGACGCCGAACGATGCGGTCCCGATGTGGAACATGGTGAGCACGGAAAACACCACTCCCGTGGTACGGTGCACGATCCGGGTCGTATCGATACCGCCGAGAGACAGTATGATCCATTCTGATATACTGTATTCGTGAAACCGCTGGGAAAGCCCGGTTATCACGAGGAGCGCAAAGGCGACGGCATTGAGCCAGTGCTCAACGATCCGGTACCCGCTCAGCCTCTTGATATATTCAGTGTTTGCTTTTTCCATATCAACTCCTCCTCGCCTATCTATTCACCGCATAGCGCCAGATGTGCAGCAGGATCTGAAGGAGCAGCCCGATAATCATGAAGGGGATAAAAAAACTGTATCCCAGATTGATCAGATACACGAGCGGCGCCTTTGTAAAATTAGGCTCATAATGGGAAACCCAGCTGTCCGGAAAGTTCATTGTCGCATCGGCATGGCATTTCTGGCACTGTTTCACGAGATTTTCTTTTATGAGGTTGGTGTTCGTGCCCGTCGTCTTCGTAATATCATGGACGCCGTGGCAGTCTATGCAGACCGCGATCGGTTTTGCCTGCCCCTCCTGCTTATAGAACTTCAGGGTGACGCCGTGGAAATCCTGGAGATACGTTTCAACCACCGCGGGCGACAGATCGTACTTCTCCATAAGACCCTTATCAGCGTGGCAGTTACCGCAGATCTCCGGAATGACAAGGCGGAAGTCTACCGTCCGCGGATCGGTAATATCATGGGCGCTGTGGCAGTCCGAGCAAACCGGCACGTCCTGGTTGGACTCCTCGATCAGGGCCCCCCCATGCACGCTCTTGGCATAGGTATTGTAAATGTCGGCATGGCACTGTTCGCATTTCTTCGCACTCGCAAGCTTATTGTGTTTGCTCGATGTCACGAAATGGGAGCCGTGGCAGTCCGTACAGACCGGCGCATTCGGGTTTCCCTGGGAAAGCATATTGAAGTGTATGCTCTCGAGGGTCCTCGTATAATTGTCAAAATGGCACCTTCTGCAGCTCTCGGACAGGGCGATGGAATAGCTTCGTCTGCTTTTGAATTTTCTGACGGGATGTTCCTCCGAGGAGAAACCATAGTGGCAATCGGTGCAGCTCAGGTTATTATGCACCGATTGATTTAATAGTTGTTCGTTTATATGGATCGTCAGTTTTTCCCCGCTCTTGAAGGTCATACGTAATTTCCGCTCATGGCAGCCCAGACAGTACCGATTGCCCTGCGTCATTTCCCGGACCCGTCGCACCGTGTGCGAGCCGTGGCAGTCGGTACACACGGTCCCGGGCGCCGCTCTGCCCGTTACGCTCGCATGGACCTTACTCTTGTTGGGGTCGTGACAGTTCGTGCACATCCTGGCGGCAAATGCACGGTACTGCCGCTTCGTCTTGAACGACCTCGACGGGTGCTTGTCTGCCGTAAAACCGTGGCAGTCGGAACACCCGATGATTCCGTGGACAGACTGCTGGAGATGCGTCGCATTCACTTTAAGGGAAATTTTTTTGCCGTTCCCCATGGTCATCGACTGGGTCTGGCCGTGACACCCCATGCACATCTCGTCTGCCTTCGACAAGGCCGGGCCGGATGCTGGAACGGTGATCGAAAACAAGAAAAAAGCGCATACAGCCGTCAACACACCTGATCGATATCCCATAGCACCCCCTTTAGAGAACGTGAGCGTCTTGAAAAGAACGTCAGACCATCCCGCTTTTCCAATTCGTTACTCGACGTCGGCTGCATCATGCTCACCTCCCGACGCTCTCTCGGCCCTGCCTGCCTTGTCCCCGGCAAAATACGCCTCACCAGGTCTCCAGCCGAAGTTCGCCAGCCTCGACATTTCATGCAGCTTTTCACCAAACAGTTTTCTTGCCGCCATGGTGATAACCGTGGCGATCCCGATAAACGGCAGAAACACCGCATAGACGAGGCCGAGCACCGGGGCCGCAAGAAGCACAATCAGCGGATGTGCCTTGTAATACGCTGTTGTCCCGTTTCCCGGCAGGACGCCGCCCGTCTTCAACGTCACCCGCTCGCCTGTTGAGAAGCTCCAGTACGTCCCTTTTTTTACTATTGCTCCGCTGCTGTGCTTTAATCTTAGCATATTCCCCCTCCCGACAAGAACGTGCTCATTGCGCTGCCCAGGGGTCCTGGGTCCGGAGCACGGCCCTTTCCTATCGCCCTTCGTCACATCTTCTCTTCTTTTCGGCTACAGGATAACAAAAAGTGACGGGGAATGACAATAGGAAGAACATCTTATTTCATGGGGAATTATATCCTACTTGATGGCAGGGCACTATAAGCTGAAAACCTGATAGTACAACAGGATCAAGGACCATCAATGGATAACATATTGATTTTCCGTATCTTTTTCAGTGCATATTGCTTTTTGGACGCCAACGAGAGCAATGGGCCGGTAAGGCACGCTCACTGCTCCGCAACCATACTCCTCGCGATACGTATCAAATCCCGGGGAGAGGCCGTCGTACGTACCGTGACCCTGCACGTTCCCGAACCCCACGATACCTGCGTGCAGGGATTTCCCTCACCACAGAGCGCGATCACCAGCCGTGCCTCCCAATGCTTGATGAAAACCGTACTTTCTCTCTGGATCCGGGTGATCTTCAGGTCGGTGTCTGGGTGGTATTTGGCCTTTACGTAGACCTGCTCAATAACGAGGCCGATCCTCTTTGAATCCCGATCCTTGAACTGCATGATAACCATGGGGAACGGTTTTTCCTGCGCCAGTATTTCAGCGGGGGGCCATGAAAAATTTTGCGGAAAAAAAGACGGGACATAGATAGTGCTGAAATGTAACTTTGATTCAACCTCGTCGATACTGCGGTAGTGTCGCAGGGTGCCTTGCTGCACAGCCAGGGGCACCCAGTTCATGATCTTTAAGAGCACAATCAGGAGGATAATCGTAGCGGCAAAGGAAAAAATGGCGAGCCATCGTTTCTGCATGGAGTGCACCTCTCGGAAAATCTATACAACATAGTAGTTTATGACCAGGATCACGCAGAGCGTGAGGGTAAACGGAATCCATGAGCTGCCGCCGTCTCGCTCCAGCCCTCCCTCGAGTCGCGCGATCCGGTGATCGATGAGGAGGTTATGGCTGTGCTCCTCGAGTTTTCTCCTGAGCCGCAGCGGCTGTTTGTCATGATGCGGGCGATCGTCGTCGATGGGATGGTAAAAATGCCTTAACGCCTGAGCCAGTGCGTGTGGATTGCGCGTTACCGAGACCGCCATATCGTCACAGATCATCTCTTCACCCTGGACGAGCCGCCTGAACTCCAGAAGGACAACGGGATGGAAGAACATCAGAACCCGCAGGAGGAAAACAATGACGAGGAGCGGCCTCTTGCTCCGTTGTATATGTGCCAATTCATGGGCGATGGCTGCCTGCATCTGCTCCGGGGTCAGCACCCGTATCAGGGCACTCGTCAAAAAGATCGCGGGCTTGCGCCCCGTTGACGAGAACAGGTGGGGATCACTATCGTTCAGGATAAGCACGTCGGGCTTTTCTCCCGGGAGGCCCTCCAGGGCCTTCTCCACGAGACCAGCGTCTTCACGGTTATCTTCACTGAAAGCAGGCCTCCGCGTGTCTATCATATGGCGCATAATAGGTGCCATCTCCTGAAGGACGAAGATCACCGTGGTCACCAAGAGAATCAAAACAAAAAACAGGCCGAGGGGAATTTTTCCCCAGAGCGCCAGATGCAGCCATCTGCTGAAATCGAAGAGTGAATCCAGCCTGAACGCTATCGAACCCCGGTCGGGGTTGAGCATCTGGTACAGGGGAAACGAAAAGACCGGCACAAGGATCGAAAGGAGCCGGAACCGTTGCGCTGTCTCCTGACTCGTGATCTTCCACGCCTGAAGAGACCGGTCAACGATCACAGCTGCAATGACCCCGTGAATAAACGACTGGGCCGCGTACATACCGACGTAGGAGTAAAAAAAATCCACCATAGGCAATGGCTGTTGCCGACATGTTCCTCTCTAAAAGCTTGAGATCTTGAGACATCAATGACCAGAGGGAAAGACTGCCAAAACAAGGGGTACGACACCTCCTGTGAAGAAAATACCATCTGGGAGGGAATTTCGCAAGGATAATGCCAAATGACTCAACGATCCCCAACGTCTCATAACCAGCGTCGCGCCCTGCGCATTCGGCATCGACCGGTGAAGAGCTTTTTCCCGGGCAGACCCGTGACAAATCGGCCTCTATGTGCTTTAATAGAGATTACTATAAATACGGAGAGAGCACAACAGGGGAAAGAACGTCTGGAAGAGACCTTGCAAGGCCGCTGTTTTTGGATGGTTTTCAGGAGGGCATGACCAATGGCAGTTAAAAAGAGCGCCAAAAAAGCTAAAAAGCCGCAACAAAAGAATAAAGCAGCGAAACAGGCCGTAAAGAAAAAACCGGCCCGCAGCGTCTCGAAGAAAGCGGCCCAAAAGCGGAAAACGAAGCCCTCTCCCGCGGCCAGGGCGTCAGGGAAAGGAAAGCCGTCACCCAAGTTGCTTACGGCGGGTAAGCGCAAGGAATACCTGCAAAAGGTCCTTCTCAAAAAGAGAAACGAGGTCGTACAGGGCCTGGAACTACAACTGGGCCGCAAGCTCTCGTATGAGCCGGGGCAGAAAATGGACTCGGCAATGGACAACGCCGACCTGTCCACCATGGATATGAACGAGGTCGTCGACTACTCGCTCCTGGAGATGAAGTATGAACAGTATAAGGACATAGCCGATGCCTTCCGCCGGCTGGAGGATGATACCTACGGCCTGTGCGAAGAATGCGGTGAAGAGATCGACATAAAACGCCTGGAAGTCAATCCCCTGGCTCGTTACTGTATTGCCTGCAAAACGCTCAAAGAAGACATGGAGCGTATCCAGAAGGAAGAAACGAGGTTCAAGGAGTAACGACCGGCGGAACCCCGCCGGCCCCGCTGAGAGCGGGACGGCCGCAGGGTAAAATCCCAATCACAAGAACCCCATCACAAATAATTTTCAATCCCGCTTATAGCGGGACTGATGGAAAAAACCGTTGACGCCGCGAAGATCGGACCTCGCTCGTGACCGTAATGTGGCCTGTGCGCAGTACTTTTTCTTGACAAAAACCCTACGATACAGTATGTTATCCCCTGTCGCGATGTTACGAGGCGGTGTAGCTCAGTCGGTAGAGCAGGGGAATCATAATCCCTGTGTCCGGGGTTCGAGTCCCTGCACCGCCACCATTCTTCTCCCCCTGCCTTTTCGTCAGGCCATTGTTTCCGACAGGCTCCGCTTCAGGTATAATAGCAACATCGCCACCGGCAAAAAATCCCTCGCGCCACCATTTACATATCAGGACGGCAGGCGCTGGTCGGGATGTGATGCGTGGCTCTTACGTTAAATACGTTTTTTGATATTGAGGGCATTGCATTCTACTCATGGTACCTGAAGCCTTCAAGAAGACTCTTCGAAAATACCGCATGCTGAGCCGGGGCGACCACGTTCTCGTCGCCGTCTCAGGAGGCCCGGATTCAGTCTGTCTGCTCAGCCTTCTCTCCGCGTTGTCAACGGAGCTTCGCCTCACGCTCCATGTCGCCCACCTGGACCATATGTTTCGCGGGAGCGAGTCGGCGGATGAAGCGAATTTTGTCCGGGAGTTGTCCAATACGTTCAACGTTGCCTCGACAATAGAACAGTTCGATGTTCCCCGTTTTTGCGCGGAGCGCGGGCTTTCCGCGCAGGCCGGTGCGCGGGACGTACGGTATGGCTTCTTCGAACGCGTCGCCCGGGAAGTCGGCGCGTCGAAAATCGCTCTGGGTCATACGGCAACCGACCAGGCCGAGACGTTCATCATGCGGCTTCTGCGAGGCGCGGGAGTTTCCGGCGTCTCCGCAATACCCCCGGCCAGGGATGCAATTATCCGTCCGCTGATAGAAACGACGAAGGAAGAAATCATCGAATACCTGCGGCACAAAGAGCTCCCCTTCAAATCCGACCCTTCCAACAGGAAACCCGTCTATACCCGGAACAGGGTTCGGTTGAGCATCATGCCGGCCTTAACAAAAATGAATCCGCAGGTCGTCCGCAGGCTCGCGGCCGAGGCCGCGCTCCTGCGCGATGAAGATGCGGCCATGGAAGCATACGTCACCGCCCTGTCTCCCCCGGTGGTGAAACAGGAGCAGGACGCCGTTGCAATAAGAAAAGAGGCATTTGAGGCACTCAGCCCGGCGCTGAAACGGCGGGTGCTGCGGAAAGCCGTAGCATTGTTCGGTGCGGACCCCGCGGAAGTTTCCTTTTTCCAGATAGAGGACGCTCTCAGCTTTATGTCCGCCGCCCAAACGGGGCGGACCATGCACCTGCCTAAGGGCATTGTCATGGAGCGCGAGTACGACCGGTTCGTGCTGCGGCCGCCCACGGGCGACCGGCACTTCACCGTGCAACTGACGATCCCCGGCATCACAGCGGTACCGGAGGTCGCAATGGAGGCGGAAGCCTGGATATCAGACGGCCTGACTGCCGCGCCGGGCGATGGTAATTATCTCTGGCAGGCACAGTTGGATTATGATAAGATAGTCTTGCCGCTTTTTATCCGCAGCAGGGCGGCAGGCGACAGGTTCTGTCCTGCAGGCATGGGCGGAAAGAGCAAAAAATTACAGGATTACTTCGTTGATGAGAAAATCCCCCGCCTACGGCGGGATACGGTCCCGATTCTTGCTACCGACCGCGATATCGTCTGGCTCGTGGGGTTCCGAACGGACGAGCGGTTTCTTCCCGGCGCGAAAACGACAAAAGTACTCACCATCGGTCTTCGCTCTCTGGCCCGGAGCGAAGAGAACCAAACCGAGGCGCTTCCCGGCACCGAAAAAAAAGAAGCCCAGGGACGACAGGGCGAATACTCGTCTTGATCCCTTTGCAGGAGCGGTTTTGCTGCATCCACTACGTATCGTTTATGGAGGACCAGTTATGGTAGGAATTGATTTTGGCAAGCCGCTCTTTACGAGCGAGGAGATCCAGAGAAAGGTACATGAACTCGGCGTCAGGATCTCAGAGGACTATGCTGACCGGGATCTGCTTATCGTCGGCGTGCTCAAGGGGGCGCTTTTTTTCATGTCCGATCTCCTCCGTGCCCTCAGGATCTCCGTCCGGATGGACTTCATGCACTGTACGAGTTCCGCTTCCAAGGGCCAGGGCCGGCCCGTACGGATTCTGTCCGACATCAAGGAAGACATACAGGGCAAGGACATCCTGCTCGTGGAGGACATCATGGACTCCGGCGTTACGATCGACTTCATCAAGCAGACACTCGTGGAGCGGGGACCCGCTTCCCTCAAGGTCTGCGTGCTGCTGGACAAGGTTGACCGCCGGCAGGTGGAGATCGAGGCCGACTACGCGGGGTTTCGCATTCCGAACAAGTATGTGGTGGGTTACGGCCTTGATTACCGCGAGCGGTACCGCAACCTGCCCTACATCGCCGTTCTGCCCGTAGAAGAGAAGGACCAGACATAAAGCAGTTGTCATGCACAGAGGAATATGTTACTATAAAAAATGCATTACATTGGGTTAATTTAGTGAAACAGGTATCAGCGGAGGTTATCGTCGGTGAGCACGTTTTATAAAAATATTGCACTGGTCCTTCTGTTTCTGGTGATCATGGTGCTTTTATTCCATGCCTTCAATCCGATGCGGCAGGCGGTGGTGGAAAAGGTCTTCAGCGCCTTCCTCGACGACGTCGACGCGGGAAAGGTCAACGATGTTACGATCCAGGGCATTGAGCTGCGGGGAACGTACCACACAGGCAAGTCGTTCAAGGTGAACCTGCCGCCGGAATATCCCGAGCTCGTGAAGGAGCTGCGCGCAAAGAACGTCAAGATAAAAGCGGAGCCCGTAAAGGAATCGGGGTGGACCAACTTTCTCTTCCTCTGGGCGCCCCTTATTCTCATGGGCGTGTGGTTTATGTTCATTCTGCGCAACATGCAGATGGGAGGCAACAAGGCCCTTTCCTTCGGCAAGAGCAAGGCCCGCGTGCTGAGCGAAAATACGAAAAAAGTGACCTTCAACGAGGTCGCCGGCATGGACGAGGCGAAGGTTGAAGTCCAGGAGATCATCGAAAT
>DMKB01000140.1:9583-15587 GCA_003454665.1 Nitrospiraceae bacterium
CGATTTTGTGGAGATGTTCGTCGGCGTCGGCGCGTCACGCGTACGCGACCTCTTCGAGCAGGGCAAGAAGAATGCACCGTGCATCATATTCATCGACGAAATCGACGCAGTGGGCAGGCACCGGGGCGCAGGCCTCGGCGGAGGGCATGACGAGCGCGAACAGACCCTGAACCAGCTCCTGGTCGAAATGGACGGTTTTGAAAGCAACGAAGGGGTGATCCTGATCTCGGCAACCAACCGTCCCGATGTCCTCGACCCGGCGCTTCTGAGGCCGGGCAGGTTTGACCGGCAGGTCGTCACTCCGCGGCCAGA
Source organism: Nitrospiraceae bacterium (assembly GCA_003454665.1). GTDB lineage: Bacteria > Nitrospirota > UBA9217 > UBA9217 > UBA9217 > UBA9217. The sequence goes on from DMKB01000140.1 coordinate 9,896, forward strand.
CCGGAACGGCCGTATCGGCGTTCTCACGGTGCATACGAAAAAAATCATCCTCGCGCCGGACGTAGATCTTGCGTCCGTCGCCCGCGGAACGCCGGGCCTCTCCGGCGCGGAGCTCGCGAACCTGGTTAACGAGGCCGCCCTGCTCGCCGGCCGGAGCGGCAAGTCCCAGGTAGAAAATGAGGACTTTGAGCGTGCCAAAGACAAGATCCTCATGGGGATAGAGCGGAAAACCATGATCATCAGCGATGAGGAAAAAAAGAACACGGCATACCACGAGGCAGGACACACCATGGTCGCCAGGCTCCTCCCGGGCACCGATCCGGTTCACAAGGTTTCGATCATACCGCGCGGCATGGCCATGGGCGTTACCGTACAGCTCCCGACGGCCGACCGCTATTCCTATGACCGGGAACACCTGCTGAACAACATATCCATTCTTCTCGGCGGGAGGGCCGCCGAAGAGATCGCCCTCAAGCACATGACCACCGGCGCGGGAAATGACCTTGAGCGTTCCACGGAACTCGCGCGGAAGATGGTCTGCGAGTGGGGCATGAGCGACAAGCTCGGCCCCCTCACCTACGGGAAAAAAGATGAACAGATATTTCTCGGCCGGGAGATCGCTCAGCACCGGGACTACAGCGAGCACACGGCCATCGAGATCGACGAGGAAGTAAAGCGCATGGTCCTGGAAAACTATGAGCGTGCCAGAACGATCATCGCGGAACGGGTGGACGTCCTCCATACGCTGGCAAACACCCTGCTCGAAAAAGAAACGCTCGACGCAACGGAGATCGACGCGATCATTCATGCTCAACCCGCGGCAGTATAAGAACACTCGCCGTGCCATGCAGGCACACCAGTACGGTCGCAATCGTTCACGCATTCCATCTCTCTGCAATTCCCGGATTGGGTCGGGCCTTTTTGGAATACGAAATCTGCTCTGACGGATCACCCGTCTCGGCGGTGGCAGCTTTTCATTATTCATTACCGGGAAGGACCATGGAGCCAGTCGTCAGAATTCAGGACCACGGTGTCGTAGCAATACACATACAAGGTCTGAACGCCGGCCTGACAACCATTCTGAAGCAGATCGCCGGTCCTCCTCACGGAACGGTTCATGAAGCCGCGTCGGCCGCCTCCCCGGGGAGTCACCCAAAGCATCCCGATGCGGGGGAACACTTCCCGTTAACCGGAACGCCGGAACAGATCAGGCATATTCTCTCGATAATCGAAAAAGACGACCGTATTCCATCGGAAATTACGAAAACGATCAGGACGTCTCTTGACAACGTTCTTCGCACCGATTATAAGATACCGTGCAAGGGCACGATTCTCGACCTCGGCAGCCGAACGCATATCATGGGCATCCTGAATGTGACGCCGGATTCTTTTTCCGACGGCGGCCTGTTTCTTGATGCCGACACAGCAGCGCGCCATGCAAGGGAAATGGCTGCTCATGGCGCCGATATCCTCGATATCGGCGGAGAATCGACGCGGCCGGGCGCGCAGTCCCTGACGGAAGACGATGAACTGCGCCGGATCATTCCGGTCATCAGGCGTCTTGCCCAGGAGGTGCAGACGCCCCTATCCGTCGATACCTACAAATCTGCGGTGGCAAAAAAAGCGCTTGAGGAAGGCGCCTCGATCGTAAATGATATCAGCGGACTCCGGTTCTCACCCGACATGGCCCGGGTCGTTGCCGACCATGGCGCGGCCGTGGTCATCATGCATATCAAGGGCACACCGCGCGATATGCAGCGGAACCCCGTTTATACCGACGTGGTCTCCGAAGTCATGGCATATCTCGGGGAAGGGATAGAGCGGGCCCTCAAGGCCGGTATCGCTCAGCAGCAGATACTGATCGACCCCGGCATCGGGTTCGGCAAAACCGTCGAACACAACCTTGCGCTGCTCAATCGCCTCGGCGAGTTCCGCATGCTCGGCAGGCCGATTCTCCTCGGAACGTCCCGGAAGAGCTTCATCGGCTCTGCCCTCGGCATCACGGACCCCGGACTCCGGGCCGAAGGAACTGCCGCCACGGTGGCGCTCGGGATCGAGCGGGGCGCACAGGTGCTGCGCGTCCACGACGTCGGTCCCATGGTCCGGGTAGCGCGGATGACCGATGCGATACTTAAAATGAGGGCCCGACAGCCTGAGTAAAGGGAGAGAAAAAAGGCCTGAATGGGACACGGATTTGCGCTGAAAAAGCGGATAGTGCTTTATTGTTTTCATGCATCCTCAATAGCGTGGGTTTTTAATCCGTATTTTCGGTTGTTATCTGCGGCCAATAAATTTCTTGGTTTTTGTTGGTACGTTTTTACGTTTCCCCCGGCCTATGGTGTTATAGAGAACCGTCAAACGGTTATGCACTTCAGGGGCAGAACAAAGCATGAATTGGACGCGGATTTTCACTGAAAAATCGGATTAAATTTTTTCGAGTGTCCTCAATTTCTCTAGGTTTTTATCCGTTTTTTCCGCTGTTATCTGCGGCCAACTGCCGTTTTACGTTTCATCTTTTTCAGGCGAAACAATGAACAATTTCATTCAAATCAAAGAGGCCCTGGCGAATTACCGGTGGTTCAGCGACACCCTGGACATTGCCTTCGTCTACTATATTTTTTACCGGGTGCTTCTCCTGATCAAGGGAACGCGGGCCTTTCACATGCTCATCGGCATCGGGCTGATCGTGCTCGTCCTCGTTTTTTCGCAGGCCCTTGAATTCTATACACTGAACTGGCTCATCAACAGCTTCTGGGCACAGATCGTACTTGCCCTCATCATCCTCTTCCAACCCGAGATACGGCGGACGCTGGCCCGGTTCGGGGCCCAGCAATTCTTCAGCAATATGTCGCCCGTCGAGGAATCCAAGTTTGTCGAGGAGACCGTCAAGGCATCGGTCTCCATGGCCAACAAGAGAATCGGCGCCCTCATCGTGCTGGAGCGGGAAACATATCTCTCTACCATCGTCGAAATGGGCACGGAACTGGACGCAAAGGTTACGAAGGAGCTGCTTGTGAGTATCTTTCTCCCCTATTCTCCGATTCACGACGGCGCGGCCATCATCCGGAGCGGCCGTATTGTCGCTGCGGGATGCTTTCTGCCCCTTACGCTTTCCTCGAACCTGTCGAAATCCCTCGGAACGCGACACCGGGCAGCCGTAGGGCTGACCGAGGAAACCGATGCCGTGGTGGTGGTTGTCTCCGAGGAGACCGGGGAAATTTCAGTGGTCATCGGCGGCATGATCCAGCGAAACGTTGATACCCCCGCGCTGAGGAATGTGCTTTCCGGCATCTTTTTAAAGAAGAGCAGAAAGGCGTAGCAGCAGATAGGGGCAGCGCAATTCGCAACGAAAGGAGGACGCAGAAAGCAGCGACACGGCGCAATCACCGGCATGGGGAATATGCATGACCCGGAGCGCCAACGGATATCTTCATACAACTGCGTCCCAAACATGCTGAGCAAGATAAAAATGCGATTCGGAAAATTTATTGTGCCCGACAGAGACTACCGCGCCCTGGTGCTCGAGAACTGGGGGATCAAACTGTTCTCCCTCGTGATGACCCTCACGCTCTGGTTCTACGTCACCTCCAAAGGGAAAGCGGAGATGGCGCTCACCGTGCCCCTCGAGTTGCGGAACATCCCCAAGAAGATGGCCGTCGTCGGCAATGTTACGAAAAACCTGGAAGTCCGGGTGCAGGGCCAGGAGCGTGTGCTCAGAAATATTACCGTGGGAAAACAGGTTTCCGGCATACTCGACCTCTCTTCTTCCCGGGCCGGTGAAAATACTATCCGGATTTCACCTGAAGACATCAATCGTCCGGCGGGTGTCTCGGTCACCTATTTTTCACCCTACGAAATCAAGGTCCGCCTTGAACCGATCGTTCAGAAGCGCGCCATCCTCATTCCCCGGACCCAGGGCCGTCCGGCTGCCGGGTATGTATTCACCGGCGCCAAATCGATGCCGGCAATGATCCTCCTGGAAGGGCCACAGGGCGTGATGCAGGCCCTGACGACCATTCGGACCATGCCCATTGATATCGAAGGACTTCGGGAACCCGTTAGTGTCACGCCCAAAATAGATTACCAGGGCAGGCCGATCACGATCGTGGAAAAGGATATCAGCGTAACCGTAACAATACGCAAGAGAAGGGGCAGGAAATGAAAAAACTATTCGGGACAGACGGCGTGCGAGGCGTTGCAAACCAGGACCCCATGACATCGGATATGGCGCTGCGCCTCGGAAGGGCGGCGGCCCATGTCTTCCGCGATTCCTCCCGCCGTCATCGCATCGTGATCGGCAAGGACACCCGCCTCTCCGGATACATGATCGAAAGCGCTCTCACCTCGGGCATCTGTTCCATGGGTGTCGACGTACTGCTTGTCGGGCCGGTCCCCACGCCGGGAATCGCGTTCCTGACCCGGAGCCTCCGGGCCGACGCGGGCGTGGTGATCTCGGCGTCCCACAACTCCTATGAGGACAACGGCATCAAGTTTTTCGGGCGCGACGGGTTCAAGCTCCCTGACGCCGTCGAGAAAACCATTGAAAAGCTCATATTCTCCGGAGAGATCGATTCCATTCGCCCGACTGCCAAGGAGATCGGCAAGGCCTACCGGATAGACGATGCCATCGGCAGGTACAACGAGTTTGTGAAATCGTCCATCCCGAAAGGTCTGGACTTCTCGGGACTCCGGGTCGTCGTGGACTCGGCGAACGGCGCCGCCTACAAGATCGGGCCGCGAATCCTGATTGAGCTCGGGGCAGAGGTCATCTCGCTCTACGATCAGCCCGACGGTATGAACATAAACCAGGGCTGCGGCTCTCTCCACCCCGAAATCATCTGCCGTGCCGTGAAGGCGAACAAGGCCCACGTCGGCATCGCCTACGACGGCGACGCGGACCGGGTCATCCTGTGCGATGAGAACGGAACGATCGTCGACGGCGATGCTGTCATGGCAATCTGCGCCCTCGATATGATACAAGCAGGCAGGCTTCGACAGAACACCCTCGTGGCAACGGTCATGAGCAACCTCGGTCTCGAGAAGGCCCTCCGGAAGGCCGGCGGCAGCCTGGTGCGGGTGTCCGTCGGCGACCGCTCCGTGATGGAAAAAATGATCGAGGACGGGTACAACCTCGGCGGGGAACAGTCCGGCCATGTTATCTTCCTGGACCACAATACCACGGGAGACGGGCTCGTGACGTCCATCCAGCTCCTCTGCATTATGAAGCAGACGGGCAAACCCCTGTCGGAACTCGCCTCGTGCATGAAGACCTACCCGCAGACCCTCGTGAACGTGAAGGTAAAAAAGCGGCGCGACCTCGGCGAGATACCGGAAATCGCGAAGCGGATAGGGGAAATAGAGAAAAGTCTGAATGCCACCGGCCGCCTCCTCGTACGCTACTCCGGCACGGAGCCGAAAGTACGCGTCATGGTCGAGGGTGAAGACGAGACGATCATCAAAAAGCACGCCGAAGACCTGGCCGGACTTATCCGTGAGAAGCTCGGCTGACGCACTCTCCGGGAATGCTCCCCCTCCCTGTTCCTGCATGGTTGATGTTCCTCTTTTCTTTTCTGTTGAAACCCCGTGAATGACAGCACTGCTCCACGCCAGGAACAATTTATTGCGAAAATTATCAATAAATGCTTTTGTCCTCTCTTTTTTTTCCTGTCACGATGCAAAACAAACAATTCTT
>DMKB01000140.1:15647-29679 GCA_003454665.1 Nitrospiraceae bacterium
CTGACGAAACTGTTCGCAGATGTTGAATCGATTACCATGAATCGCTGATCATATTCGTTACCCGATAGCGTGATGAACATGCGCGTCGAAACCAGGACGAGATTCAAGGGATTCATCTGATGACGGACAACAAAAAGACAAAAGAGCGATTCATCAGCGCAGCGCTGAACAGCGAAAGAAGATACGCCTCCTTCCTCGAAACCATTTTCTACGGCATCCAGGAGAATGACACTGCCGGCATTATCACCTACAGCAACGCGGCACACCACAGGATGCTCGGTTATGCCGAAGGGGAATTGATCGGGAAAACGATATGGGACATTCTCCCTACCGAATCCGAGCGGGACGAACTGCGCGCGTACCTGGCCATGCTCGTGAAAAACCAGCCGCCGCCAACACCCTATATCGGAAAAAGCCGGAGAAAAAACGGAAGTCTCATTGATACCCAGGTCGACTGGAACTACGTCCGGGACGATCACGGGAGCCTGACCGGTTTCATATCGGTAATTACCGATATTTCGGAACGGAAGCTTACGGAAAATGCATTACGAGAAAGCGAAGAGCGGTTCCGGGGCGCCTTCAACTCTGCGGCGCATGGCATCTCTCTCGTTGCGCCTGACGGACGCTGGATGAAGGTCAACAGTTCATTGTGTACCATTCTCGGGTATACGGAAGAGGAACTGCTTGCCACCAATTTTCAGACAATCACCCATCCTGATGACCTGGACGCGGATCTCCAATTCGTGCAGAAACTCCTGGCAGGTGAGATCCCCTCCTATCAGATGGAAAAGCGGTACTTCCACAAGAGAGGACACACGATCTGGATTTTGCTGAGCGTTTCGGTCGTGAAAGATACGAAAGGAACGCCCCTTTATTTCGTGTCTCAGGTACAGGACGTCTCCGAGAGCAAGCGTGCTGAAGAGTCGCTGCGGAGAAACAAGAAGGCCCTCGAAAACGCCCAGCGCATTGCCCATCTCGGGCAATGGGCCTGGGACATCAATGCCGACAGGGTGACGCTGTCCGAGGATCTTTTTCGTCTGTTCGGCCTTCAGACGCGGGAATATATATCATACGAGGATTTCCTCGGCATCATCCACCCCGATGACGTTGCCATCATGAAAAAAACGGTCGAAGGCGCTATATACCAGAGCAAGTCCTTTAGGGCAGAATACCGGATAATGAGGCCGGACGGGACAGAGAAGGCGTTTCACTCAGAAGGCGAAGTGTATGACGATAATGCCGGCAACCCGATCAGTATGTTCGGAATCGCACAGGATATCACCGAGCGCAAGAAACTTGAGGCACAACTCCTTCAAGCGCAAAAGATGGAGGCAGTAGGTCAGCTTGCAGGAGGGATCGCCCACGATTTCAACAACATCCTCACCGCCATCATGGGGTACGGGAATATCCTGCAAATGCGGATGGGAAAAGACGGCCCGTTACGGCCCCAGGTAGACAATATCATTGCTTCAGCCGAACGAGCGGCACTTCTCACGCACAGCCTTCTTGCCTTCAGCCGAAAGCAAGTTATCCTCCCTGCCCCCGTGGGGGTAAACGGGATCGTTACCCGCGTGCTCAAGCTGCTGGCACACCTTATCGGCGAAGATATCGATATCAAAAAGGTCCTGAGCGATGAAGAGATCATCGTCATGGCCGACGCCGGCCAGATAGAACATGTCTTGATGAACCTTGCCACCAACGCGCGCGATGCCATGCCCGGAGGCGGGACCTTGATCATCGGTACGCGGCCTGCGGAGCTGGACGATGAATATGTTAAAGCGCATGGGTATGGTGCGCCGGGGCATTACGCGGTCCTCTCGATCACCGATGGCGGCATTGGGATGGATGAAATGACCAAGGACAGGATTTTCGAGCCTTTTTTTACGACAAAGGAATCCGGCCGGGGAACCGGCCTGGGGCTTGCGATGGTATACGGCATCATCAAGCAGCACGGCGGCCACATTACCGTGTACAGTGAGCCGGAAAAGGGAACGACCTTTACGATCTATCTGCCGCGAATCACGTCGGAGGCGATAGCGGAACAACCGGAAGAAGCCAGTACCCCGCCAGGCGGCACAGAGACCATACTCGTGGGCGAGGATGACGCGGCCTTGAGAAGCCTGGCCAGAACGGTTCTCGAGGACTTCGGTTATACCGTCATCATGGCGGAGGATGGCGAAGATGCCGTACGGCAATTCAAGGAGCATGCGGAGACCATCCAATTGCTTCTGCTCGATGTCATCATGCCCGGGAAGAACGGCAAAGAGGCTTACGAAGAGATACGGAACGTAAAGCCTGACGTGAAAGTACTGTTTACCAGCGGCTATACCGCCGACCTCATCCAGAAAAAAGGGATCCTCGACGGAGACATCAACCTTGTCTACAAACCGGTTTCACCGACGGAGTTGCTGATAAAAATACGGGAAGTGCTGGACCAATAAGCCACTGCACCACAGATTGTTGATCTAATCAGCTCTCCCCTGAAACCCCCGCATCACCAGAGGGCTTTCGGGAGGCATAATAAACAAGTTGATTTTTCCCGCCGTTTTGATACACTGGCATCGTAAGCTTCTTCCAGAGGGAAATCCATTGCATGCCGGGTGAATATCGTCATGACAGAACGGAATAGAGTAATTCTGCACTTCCTTGACGGGAAATTGCTCAAGGGTTACATGCAGGACTTCACCATCGCGGACGACGTCGTGTTCATACAGGACGCGTCGGACGATTCCCAGAAAGTCCGGATCAAGGACCTGAAGGCGATCTTTTTCGTCAAAAAATTCGAAGGCGACAAGACCTACCGGGAGCGCAAGTCCTTCGAGGGCTCGAAGCCTTCGGGCAGAAGGATATTTCTTCAATTCAAGGACGGGGAGTCCCTGACCGGGTGTGTCGAGGGCGACATCCCCTGGGAAAAAGGGTTTTTTCTTGAGGAGAAGAAAATGAACGGGTTCTTCCTCATCCCGAGCGACAGCGACAGCAATAACATAAAGGTGTTCGTCGTCGCTTCCTCGGTGAAAGACATGACCATGATCGGGGGATAACTGCTGCGACCGTCCTGTCCCCCCTACCCCTCTCTCCCTGAAAAGCCAAGCCTCATGAAACCACGGGTCCCGGAGTACCGGGGCACACAGATGGACACGGTAACGCTTTTTCGGTTTTAAACCAGAGATCCTGATTTAATCCCGCCCTGGCGGGACTTGTCCGGGTTAGGAGAAAGGGAGAAGGTGGAGTTATGGAGTATTTTTTTCTCTTGTTCTCATTATCTCGGCTTTTATCCGCCTTTTCCGCTGTTATCTGCGGCCAAAATTGCCTTGATTCTTAGATGTAGGCGCATGCGATAACTGATTTCCCAAAATCGTTTGACAGGGTAAAAGATTATTTGATTTTAGGCGGGAATGCGTGGTTTAGTGCTCTTTCCCGGAAAACTCATAGAAGTCACACTTGAAACAGTGTTCCATCTTCTCTCTCATATCCAAATACTGCAATTTGCCATCTTCGCACATCGTGCCGGGGATTTTCCAGCACTCATATCCGCTGTTCGGATATGCGGGGCACAAACGACAGGTTTCAGGTGTACATTTCTTGTATTCCCAACAAGTCATACTCCGTCCTCCCCATCCAGGTACCTGCGTGAGCCCATGAAACCGTGTTTAGCTTTTGCCCGGTTGCTCCCATGGCAGATTTACTCCTATCAGTTCGCAATTCGGAACGGCGCATTCGTTTTTTGGAGTAAGGACCTGGGAGAGATATTTTACTACGCCGTTGCGCTGGTCTGCCGAAAGCTGCGCCCAGGTCACGAAGAGGCCATGCCGCTGGTAGTGCAGAATGTGCGGATCGAGCCGGTGGGCGACCAAGCGATCCCCGATAACTCCCTGGCCGACAGTGACGACCGTCGGCTCATGTCCGCCGTGCCAGATGATATACACGCCTTCTGTATGCTCATAATACAGGTCGCGTAAATTAAGATTGAGAAAGTTGTGCCAGAGGTTTCCCTGATACCTGACCCATTCTACTTCCAAAGGCATGTCAAGCCTCCAACATCAAGGTAATTATCTTTATAGCGCAATGTGTCGCATCGGAATTTACGCGTCGTCAGTCGATTGAATGCTTTCGGGTCCGGGCTCCCATTTGAGGTCGCCCATCATCTTCCAATGGACATAGAGTCTGATCTGCTGGTGGACTTCGTAGGGAATATCCACAAAGCGGAGCCCCATACCCGGCTCCGGCATGATCCGGGCACCCCCCGGGACCGTGCGGACTACTTGGGCGGCCGCCTCGAGTCTTTCGGTGCCGAGGGGCAGAGTGAATTTCAGGTGCAGGGCGGTATTCTCCGGCAGGGGCCTGTCGGTGGTCAGATACATGCCCCCTTCTGAGAGGTTGGTGCAGGTCAACACCTTCTCCGGAACATCCTCCTCGATCACTATTTCCATCCGGACGGGAATGCGCGGGGTGTGCCTCGGCTGCTCGCTCAGCCGGCAGAGCGTTTCGTAGGCGTGGGCGAGGTCTACGGGTTTTGTGATGACTGCCGAGAACCCCAGGGCAAGGAGCGCCTCCTGTTCTCCCGGCCTGTCGTGCCGTGCGCAGGCAATCAGCGGCAGGCCCTTGACAGAAGGTTCATTTTTCAGGACAGAACAAATAGAGCATAACTCGCTGTGCGGCAGGTCATCTACGTCGTAGATAATCAGCGCAGGAGACTTCTTATGTGCCAGGTTTATTCCCTGTCCGGCGGTCTTCGCCAGAAGAGGAGTATACCAGATCCGTGTGAGGACGGAGCTCAGGTAAACCTGACCGGCGGCAGTGCCGGAGATAACCAAAACCGGGTTCTTTTCGGACACTTGTTGCCTCCCGTCGCAATGGCGTGCTTACTATTTTAGCATAATTTTGAGATACTTCCAGTGTTTGCTCGGCGAAGACTGTTGCATAACATTGCACAAAGGTATTATTAACGGGAGTGAAGTTCATGATCAGGAGTTCGGAGACCTTCTTCCTTGCGGACTTCGTCGAAGAATAAACCGTGTTGACCCCGCGGTCCCGCCAAGGTCCCGCTATAAGCGGGACGGGGTGTCGCGTTATTAGGTGTCACGCCAAGGCGTGACTGCTGGAGGGGCTCCACCTTCTCGATTCGGAAGCCGGAAAAGAGATCGCGGATCTCCTTGACGTTGATAATTGACAGATTGAATTTGCCATTGATGCCTTTCAGAATGTCCCTGAGCTTGCGGAAATCGTCCCGGTAAAAGATGCCGTCACTGCAGTTTTGCTAGTGCTTTTTTCGTCATTGACGGCCTACAAAAAAAGGGCTACAATCAAACCACATTTGACTAAGCATCCTGTTTCTTATTTTCTAGCGAGGCAAAACACATTGTTTCACCGCTGTATATGATGCCGCGTATTCAAAAGGGGAAGACAATCAAATGGAAAATAATGAATATCACTCTCAGCGCGTACAAGGCGCCAGGGAAATTATAGGAAAAGCAAAGAATTTTGCAAAAGAAAAAGGGCTCTCTATGGATAGTTGTGTGTGGGATGAGGGGCAGGAGATTGTAGAAAGACTCATGCATACCTTGACTATCACATCTGGAACTAAATTATCCAGAGGAAAATTCCCGGATAAATGGTTAGCAGATTACCCTGGCAAGGCCGACTCAGAAAAAACGGACGCTTTATTAATGCAAATGATTACTGGTCTGGTGTAAACGCTACCTGATAAGGCAGATGCTGTCGCCCTGCCTCGCCGGGGGAGAATTGACCCCGCGGTCCCGCTTTAGTCCCGCTATAAGCGGGACCGGAGGGGCCCCACAATTTCCGCGTGCGTTTCTGCAATCAAACATTCTTTGATTTTGCGGTCGTTTTGATCTTCCGTAAGGCAACCGTAATCTATCTCGGAAGTGAGTAATCGCATTTTTTCTGATCTTTTGTAACATCCCCACACGAACAATCATCGATTGACAAGCCTCTTCATTAGCCCTAAAATAACTTTTCAAAATGTGCCTTCGCGCCCATGCGCGTCATCTCCGTTTAAAGTACGTTCATCGCCAGCGGGGTGAATCCACGATCTGAATATGCTATCCATGAAAAAGCCTCTTATCCTCATCACCCTCTCCTACATCGTCGGCCTGCTTCTCGGCCATGGGTTTCTCTATTTTCCTTACACATTCATGATCCTGCTCGCTGTTGCCGTCGTCAGTTCCCTTGTTCTCCTGCGCATGGGCAGACTGACGGGCCGCTCCCTTGTTCTCATGATCACCGTATGCATCCTCGGGATCATCGCATATAGCCTTTCAGCGGCATATTTCCCGTCGGACCATTACACCCGCCATATCAAACCGGACAGGGCAGTGCATACCATAACAGGGGAAATCGTATCCCCCCTCGGCCGTGATCCAGGCAGGATCGCTTTTGTACTTGCCGTGGATACCATCGACGGCACGCACGTTACGGGCAGGATGCGCGTGAGTCTTCGGGACGACCAGGCTATCATCGGGTACGGCGACATACTGCGCATGAGGGGCCGGCTGTACGAACCGGGAGTATTCAAGAATCCCGGTGGCTTCGATTACGCGGCCTATCTTGCTCAGAAGAATATCTACATGACTGTGAGTGTCAAGAACGCTCAGCAGATCGAAATCATCAACCGGGGAAAGGGAATATTCCGCACGATCCAGGACTGGCGTGAGCAGATCCGCCAGTCCTTTCTCGCTTCGACAAACGGTCCGGGATCAGCCATCCTCCAGGCCATGGTGCTCGGTGAAGAAGGCGGGCTGAGCGATGAACTGCGGGACCGCTTCATGGCGGCAGGCGTGACCCACATCCTGTCCATATCGGGCTCTCACCTCGGCCTCGTGGCGATCCTGCTCTTCGGCCTGGCGCGGGGCCTTTTGTTTTTTCTCCCTGAACGCCTGTACAACAGGCTGACCCTCTCCTTCGACCCGAAGAAGGCCGCTGCCTGGTTGATCATTCCGCCCGTGATGTTTTACGCCTTTCTCGCTGGCGGCCAGACGGCCACGCTCCGCTCTCTCGTGATGATCCTCTTCGGTCTTGCGGCCCTGATCCTCGACCGCGAGAACGGGCTCATGCATTCCCTGGCTGCCGCGGCATTGTTGATCCTGATTGTCAATCCCCAGGCCCTCTTCGAGATATCCTTCCAGCTTTCCTATTTGTCGGTCCTGAGCATCGGGTATGTCGTCACGTTCTGGAACGACCTTCAAATATCGTCCTCGACAATACTCCAGAAACTCCGGAACGCCGTTGTTCTCCTGGTGATGATATCTATTGCCGCCAGCCTCGTCACCGGCCCCCTCGTTGCCCTCTATTTTAACCAGCTCTCCCTTGCCGGCGTGATCTCGAACATGCTCGTCGTGCCCTTCGCCGGTTTTGTCGTCGTTCCCCTCGGCCTGGTCTCGGGCATGCTTTCGCTGCTGACCTCGCATCTGCCCCTTGCAGGGCTGAACCAAGGCGCAGCGGACGCCTTCTACGGCATCGTCACGTTTTTCTCCCGCCTCCCCGGCGCCGAGTTCCATCCGCCTTCACCAGGGATTTTCTCGATGGTCCTCTATGCCGTCCTGCTCCTGTCATCGGCCGGATATTTGCGCGCCAGGCTCCTGTCAACGGCACGACCCCTCGAATATTCCATGGGAATACCGATCCGGTACAAAATAGGCGCCATCGCGGCAGGTACGGGCCTAATCGTCATATTCGTGTTTTCCTTCCTTCCCCGGGACGACTGCCGCATTACGTTCCTCGATGTTGGCCAGGGGGACTGCGCCCTCGTGGAGCTTCCGTCAGGCAGGAGCATCCTGATCGACGGCGGCGGGACATTCGGAAACCGCTTTGATACAGGACGGCGGATCGTGGCACCCTATCTCCGGGACCGGGGCATCGGAACCATTGATCTCGTGGTCCTGTCGCACCCCCACCCCGACCACATGAACGGGCTTATCTCACTTGCGAAGATGTTCCCCGTCGCACAGGTATGGACGAACGGAGACAATCCCAAATGGCCTGAACATAAAGAATTCCTGGGCGTTCTGCGCGACAGGAACATACCCGCAAGCGTTGTCGCGGCAGATGAAAGGATAACCGTCCTTGGAGAGGCCCGCCTGCGCGTGCTTCACCCCGGCCCTGCTTCCTCCTTTGGCGACGGAAAGGACTACGTCAATGAGAACAACCGGTCTCTCGTGGTGCGGATAGAGGTCCTCGACAGAACGCTCCTCTTCACCGGCGATATCCATGGCGAGGCAGAGCAGGCCCTCGTGCAAAAGCCGCAGGACCTGCGCTGCGACGTCTTGAAAATTCCCCACCACGGCAGCAGGACGTCGAGCACCGAGGAATTCCTGTCCCGCGCAGAGCCCACAATTGCCGTGGCAAGCGTTGGAAGAAAAAACCGGTATCGCCATCCTTCGGAAGACGTGGTGGAACGGTACGAGCGGAACGGGACCCGCCTGTACCGCACAGACCGGGACGGCGCGGTCATCGTTCTGGCAGGGCAGGACAGAATCGACGTCGTACCATGGGCAGGCTTGATCGTAAAAAGAATTAAACTTGACGGTACGCGGCCATGGAGCATGACGGAGGGAGCAAACTGGAAGAGGCTTTGGATCAGGATGATTTCACGGGATTTATAAAAGCGAGTGAACCACGAAGGACACGAAGAAGCACGAAGGTTTAAAAATATACTGAGAAGAGCACAAACTTGTTGACATTCTTTGCCACAGAGCTCACGGAGGACACAGAGAAATACAGGAATTTAATTTATTTCTTAACAAGCAAGCTTTTCTCGGAGGTCTCTGTGATCTCTGTGGCGTAAAGTATTTTCTGCTCTGGGCAGTGAATCAATTTTTTGTGTTCTTTTCTTCGTGAACCTTCGTGAGCTTCGTGGTAAAAAATATGCTTGTTACGACAGCGGGGACTTGATCGGAAAGACCTTGAGGAAGCCCAGGAATTCCTTGGCCGTGTGGGTGCAGTAATTCCGTTTCGGCGAGATGATGCTGAAGTTCCGGTGGAACTTGATGTCCTTGAACGTCGTGGCCTTCATGAACCCGTGCCTGAGGGCGTTTTTCGCGGCCCAGGCCGACATGATCGAAACACCCATACCCTCTTCCACCGCGCTCTTGATGGATTCGGTGCTGCCGAGGGTGAGCGCCACCTTGAGGGCGTCCAGTTTGATCCCCTGCTCTTCCAGGCGCTTCAGGATGATCTGGCGAGTGCCCGAGCCCTCCTCCCGCAGGATAAGGGGCTCCTTGGTCAACTCCATAACGGGAATATTGCGCCGCTCCACCCACGGGTGGGCCGGAGACATGAGCACGACCAGTTCATCGGAGATCAGGGTGTCGACGGTAAACCGCTGTTTGCTCACGTCCCCCTCGACGAGGGCAACATCGATCTCGCCGGCATTCAGCTTTTCGGTGATGGTTTTCGTGTTGCTCACCAGGAGAGAGATATTCACCTGGGGGACTTTTTTCTTAAAGCCGACGATAATAGAGGGGAGAAGGTAGTTTCCGATGGTCGAGCTGGCGCCGATCGAAAGTGATCCTTTGATCGCGCCGGTTATCTCGCTGATATTCTGCTGCGCCTCGGCATAGAGGGCGAGGATCTCTTTGGCGCGCCTGTAGAGGATCTCGCCGGCAGGGGTAAGATTGATGGAGTTGCCCGATCGGTCGAAGAGTCTCGTTTCGTAAAGCTCCTCCATCGCCTGGACCTGCAGGCTCACGGCAGGCTGCGTCAGGTGGATAAGCTCCGACGCCTTCGAGAAACTCTTGGTCTCGGCGACGGCGCAGAAAACTCTGAGTTTATGGTCTTCCATAAGAGACGATCGCAGTGAGAGAATGGAACGGAAAATAAAACGTGGTTTGAATATAAGTTAGACGCAGTCCCTCGCTGGCAATTCCGTTAGCTGTAGTTATAATTCAAACGGCTGTTTTTGTCAAGAGGATTGTCAGGAGACGGCAGGAAACACCCGGTAAAAGGGCCTGAAACACCACTCATTCCGTGGAGCCCCTCCAGCAAACACGCCTTGGCGTGACATCTAATAACGCGACACCCCGCAGTCCCGCGTTGGCCGGACGGCCGCGGGGTCAGTCACTGCACAATTTTCTTGACTTTTTTTCCGCGACCGGTACAATGCACGGGCTTGTTTGATTTTGAAGCGGAGGTGAAGGAACCATGGCGGAAAAAAGCAAGACCGCGAAAGCAGCCACCAAAAAGGCCATTGTGAATGAGAACATACCCCAGTGCTGCGGAAAGCCGATGACGACGACCAAGATGATGGCCTCGAGCGGCAGGGTGCGCGGCATGATGTATCTGTGCGACAAGTGCTGGAAGGAAGAGAAACTCGCGTAGAAAAAATTGGCGGCGAATCCGGAAGTTCTTCAGCGGCGGTGAACTAATTCACCGCCTTTTTTATTGCGATGAAATCGAAGAGCTTACTTTGCCGCGAATCAGCGCAAATGCCCGCGAGTAAAAAACAGCTTTTTTACGGTGGAGCCCCTCCAGCAGTCACGCCAGGGCGTGATTGAACAACGCGACATCCCGTCCCGCTAAAGCGGGACCGCGGGGTCTTGATCTAAATTCGAGTCAATTCGTGCAAATTCGCGGCTTCACCAGCTTTTGGCTTCTTACATCAGTGTCAATCCGTCTGTATCCGTAGCAAATATGTCTTTAGCCTTTGAAATCTGTGTTCTCTGTTACAAAACAGTTGAACCATATTGTGCTTTTCTTATTATCTCTTCATAATTCCTGAGCAAATTCCTCGCCATGCCGCATTCCAATCAGCGGCGACCCCCCTGTTGTCCGCTCTTCATTCGTGATCATTCGCGAAAATTCGCGGCAAAAGAGAAATGGCTTCACTCCTTCATCCCGTACTTCTTCATCTTCTCATACAGCGTGGAATAGGCAATCCCGAGCGCCTTGGCAGCCGCGGTCCTGTTTCCTCCCGCCGACTTGAGGGTGGCGTGAATGGCTGCCTTTTCGATCTCTTCAAGGGTCTTGCCGCTCAGCCCGTCTAGGGTGTTCGATTTTTTCTGTACCAGGAACAGGTCTCTGGCCTCGATCCTGCTCCCGTCGCACATGGCCGCGGCCCTGCCGAGTACGTTCTTGAGCTCCCGCACGTTCCCCGGCCACGGATATGCCTTCAGCGCCTCTGCGGCCTCCGGTGCCAGTCCGGAGAACTTCTTGCCCACGTCGGCGGACAGGCCTTTCGACAAAGAGGCGGCGATCATTTCTATGTCATCCTTCCGCCGGCGGAGGGGCGGTAAAAAAATGCTCACCACGGACAGCCGGTAGTACAGGTCCTCGCGGAACCGTCCGGCTTTCACCTCTTTTTCGAGGTCCTTGTTCGTTGCCGCCACGACCCGCACGTCCACGGCCACCACCTTCTCGGAACCCACAGGCCGTACCTCCCGCTGGTCAAGGGCGCGGAGAAGCTTCGGCTGCAGGTCCAGGGAAAGCTCGCCGATCTCGTCCAGAAAAATGGTCCCGCCCTTGGCCTGCTCAAAGGCGCCCTGCCGGGCTTTCACGGCGTCGGTAAAGGCCCCTTTCTCGTGGCCGAAGAGCTCGCTCTCGATGAGCGTCGGTGAGACTGCGCCGCAGTCGAAAACCACGAAGGGTCTGGCAGACCTCCTGCTGTTCTTGTGGACGGCCCGCGCCGTCAGTTCCTTGCCGGTGCCCGTCTCTCCCAGGAGGAGGACGGTGACGTCCGTCGGGGCGACACGTTCCAGGATACCGAAGACCTCACGCATGCACGGTGATTCCCCTTTGAGGTCTCCAAAGTGGTCGGAAGCACTTTTCAGCGCTTCAATGCGCTCCTCCACCCGGGAGAAGGCGATCTCCGTCTTTCCCAGACGAATGATTGAACCCGGTGAGAGGTATCCCTCCCGTATGCGCACGCCGTCGAGGAACGTGCCGTTGGTGCTCCCGAGGTCGCGGAGGAGATACCCGTCGGCTTTTTCCTCCACCACGGCATGTCGCCGGGAGACCGTGGGGTCTGTCAACAGGAAGTCGTTCTCGCCCAGCGTCCCGAGGGCCACTGCCGGCTGCTGAAGCGTTACCTCCTTGCCCTCGTCATTCCCCTTCGTCACGACGAGGCGCACCTTTTTCAGGACGAGGGGCCTCTGGCCGCCTTCCGCCAGGGCCTGCGTCTTGTCTCCCCGCGCATCAGCCATCCGGCTTTCCTCGCGAATCGTTCTCATGGGCGATCTTCCGGACCAGCCGGTAGAGCCAGAATCCCATTCCCAGAACGAGAATGATGATGATGACCGTAAGAACCAGCTTCTCGATTTTTGCGTTCCTCCCTTCAGAGGGCGCGGGAACATATCCGGCGTTGACGGTCACCGGACCGGTCTGCACGGGTTGTGCAGTATGGCGGGAGAGGTTGTCACGGGTAATGAAGCGCTTCAGTTCGTAGTCCGGCCGGGAGAGGACCGTATTGCCGAGGCAGAGTGAATAGGCCGCTCCGTCGTTCAACGCGATAAAGTAGAGGTTCTTCCGTACCCAGGAAAGGGTCAGGCCCTGCAGGTCGAGAGGTGGGTTGTTCTTGTTCGCTATCACGATCTTATAGTAACGGTGTTTCAAGGAACGCGCTTCGATGTAATCCTTCGCTTCCTTTCGGCCCGCAAGGGTAAAACGGTAGATGGTACTGCGGCTCAACGAACGGTACGAATCATCTTCACCCCTGTCGCTGTACAGGAGCCTGACGGCACGGGAATAGTACGGATTCGACAGGGTGAATGATATGCGTTCCATCGGCACATCGGCCTTCAGGATGATGACGGAATTTCCCGCCTTGTCCAGCTCCACCGGCACGTCCAAAAACACCTTCCTGTCGTAGACGGCCCCTTTTGTTTCAGACCGGCTTGTCACGCCCTCCATTCGCTGAATCCGGAGCGCCTTCTTCCTGACTTCGTTCACGCTGAAGTCCAGGCCTTCGTACTTGAGCTTGATGGCCTGTTGATGATCACCTCCTGACCGCACATCGACCAGTTTCAGCCGGTAGTACCGGTAGCGCGACGGTTTAAAGAGTATCTTTGTATTCCTCAGGTCCACCTGGGAGGAGAAATCATAGATTGCCCTTTCCGCGAGTATCCGCCATGACTTCCCATCACTGCTGCCGGAGAGAACGGCCTTTTTATGGAAATCGCGGTCATCGGTCTTCAACACGATACTGCTGATCGGGCGGTGGTCCTTCGGCAACTTCGCGGTTATGGTGGCCGACTCCTGACGGGAGGCATAATCGGTTATCGCAAGGGTATACGTCTTGACGGGTTCTCCCCGATGATCTTCACCGATGATAACGTAGGGAACTTCCGTTCCCCCGGCGCTGAGAAGCCTGAGATCGGCAAACCACGCCCTGCTTTTCTCGACGATTGCCCGGGAAAGGTGAATCGTATAGAGGGAATTAGTCTTGAACGCTCCCTTGAGGTCCGTGCAATACTGAAAATCATCGCGCCCGAGCGTCGCCCCCCCGCCCGATGCCGGCGGAATCAGTGTACAGAGAACGACCAGGGCCGGGACAAACAATCGTCTCATGAACGTATCTCCCCTGTTCCTTCTTTTGCCATAATATTCAGGATCCTGTCCTTGAACAGATGGTACAGGTATGATGTCCCTACCAGAACAAGCCCCAGGATAATGAACGAAATAATCCGGTAGGGTGTGCTGAATTTCGCCATGTCGAAGAGAAAGACCTTCAGGATCGTGACGCCGAACAACGCAATCGAGACCTTTCGGACCGTGGCGATGTTCTTACGGAACCCGATGATCATGAGTCCCACGGAAAAAACCGTCCAGAGGACTGAAATGGCCGCAAACCGGGCAGGCCGCAGATGGGCATAAAAGAAAGCGCTGGCCTCGATGTTGAACACGATAAACATGGCTATTCCCAGTACCGTAAAGATCACCGCTGAATCGTTCCGCTCCGGGGAGAAGGTCCGGAGAGCGGAAGCGCGCGTCATGGTTCCGGATAGGTACAGGACAACGAGCAGTACGAAGGTGGTAACGAACCGCTCGAGAAGCAGGTAGTCATACGATCCGCGAACGGCGA
>DMKB01000227.1 GCA_003454665.1 Nitrospiraceae bacterium
AAAGGTGACCCAAAGAAGGGCACCTGTATGACTCATACTCATAGGTAACAGATTAGTTCAGGGACATAGGTAACACTTTATAATAGGGCATCCCCGATGGAGGTGAGCGATGCCCTGGAAAGAAGTGAAGCCTATGGACGAGAAGATACTGTTTATTGCTGATCACTTGCGAGGCGGCCGAACGTTTGTGGATCTCTGCAGAAGCTACGGAATCAGCAGGAAGATAGGATATAAGTGGATTGGGCGCTATCGCGAAGGAGGGATCGAGGCGCTGAATGATCGTCTACGGAGACCGAACAGGTCGCCTCAGACCACTCCGTACAGCGTCCGCAAGGAGATCATCGCGATTAGAACAAGGGGCCGGATGAAGCCGGGGCCGAAGAAGATACAAACACTCTTGCGTTCCCAGCACCCTGAGTGGGGCATCCCGTCAAAGACGACCATTTACAACATCATCCGCCGCGAGGGGCTCGTCCCCAAGCGGAAGCTGCGCAGAAACGTGCCTGATAGCGTGAAGCCCTTTGGTCCGGTACAGGGGCCCAATGATCTCTGGAGCGCTGATTTCAAGGGGCAATTTCTGACGGGCGACGGTGCCTGGTGCTTCCCGCTGACCATTATGGACCATGCGAGCCGCTATCTGCTGGATTGCCGGGCACTCCCGGGGACGAGAACACAGGCAGCACAGGCTGCATTCGAGCGCGCTTTCAAGGAGTACGGATTGCCCCTCCGGATCCGTACGGACAATGGGGTGCCGTTCGCTTCTCATAGCGTACGGGGCATATCGCATCTCTCTCGCTGGTGGATCCGGCTTGGTATCTTGCCGGAGCGGATCGAAAAGGGAAAGCCGCAGCAGAACGGGAATCACGAGCGGATGCACCGAACGCTGAAGGCTGCGGCACTGCGACCGCCGGCCAGAACGAGCGCCCGACAACAAGAGGTCTTTGACGAGGTCCGCAGAGAGTACAATGAAGAACGGCCCCATGAGGCGCTGCACCAGAAGACCCCGGCAAGCAGCTATCGTCCGTCCCCGCGCTGTATGCCGGACAAGCTGCCTGAACTGGAGTACCCCGGCCACTGCCGGGTAGTGACGGTATCATCGCATGGTATTCTGTATTGTTTTGGCCGCCTTGTCTACGTGGGGCATGTCCTGACGGGGGAGCGGGTGGGCCTGGAGGAAACCAACGATGGGATATGGAACGCCTATTTCGGACCCATACTGCTTGGTCATGTCGACCTTCGCGAAGAGAAGAAGAATCGACATGGATATCAGAAGCTAAAAGTGTAACCTATGTCGGTGAACTTTTTTGTAACCTATGTCCTTGACTCGTACACAGAAATAAACACAGAGACAATTTAACGACCCACATAAAAGTCAGAAGACCCATATTTTACAATACGCGGCGAAATACAGGGAGGAAACGAATATGGTTGAAGCAACGGTTACACTCGTAGAGGGGATGGAATTTTCGGGGAAGGCCGCGTCAGGCCATACCATAACCATGGATGCAAATGAACAGGCCGGGGGCAGGAATGCCGGTTCCCGGCCCATGGAACTGCTCCTCGTCGCTTTCGGCGGCTGCACCGGCATGGATGTCATCTCCATCCTCAGGAAGAAACGGCAGAACGTCAGCGGCGTGGAAATGAATGTCCGGGGAGAGCAGCGGGATGATTATCCCAAGACCTACAAGGAAGTCCATGTCGAATATATCGTGAAGGGGAAAGGCGTGCAGCCCGAGGCCGTGGAGCGAGCCATCCAGCTCTCCCTCGACAAATACTGCTCTGTCGGGGCGACCATCGCCGGGGTGGGAACGATCACGCACAGCTACCGGATCGTGGAGGAATAGTGAGGCCCTTTCGGAAGTCTCCCGCTGAAGCAGGACGGGACTGCCGCGGGGTAACCGATTCAGGATGCAGGATAAGCGACACGATAACGCGTATCGAGACTTCTCGTGCATCATGGATCCTGCATCATTTTTTCTTTTCTAATTCCTTTTTCAACTCATCGATCTGGACCTGCAGTTCGATCAACCGGTCGGCAATGGGGTCGGGGATATGAATGTGATCGAGGAGCGCCTCATCAGGCACGCGCTCATCCTTGATCCTGACGATCCTGCCGGGAATGCCCACGACCGTGGAGTGATCGGGCACGTCCTGCAGCACCACGGAGTTCGCCCCGATCTTCACGTAATCACCGACAATGATCGGCCCGAGAATCTTGGCGCCGGCGCCGGCAACAACATGGCTCCCGAGGGTCGGATGGCGCTTGCCCCGCTGCTTGCCCGTACCGCCAAGGGTCACCCCCTGAAAGAGCGTGACAGAATCTCCGGTCTCCGTGGTCTCACCGATCACCACGGCCATGCCGTGGTCGATGAATAGGCCGGCGCCGATCGTTGCACCGGGATGGATCTCGATACCCGTCATAAACCGCGCCAGCTGCGACAGGGCGCGGGGAATGAACGGTATCCTCTTCTTCCAGAGCCAGTGGGCAAACCGGTGGCACAGGAGGGCATGAAATCCCGCGTAAGTAAGGAGTACCTCCAGCTTGCTCGTCGCCGCCGGGTCCATGGACAACGCTGCCTGGAAGTCCTTCCGTATTTTGCCGCATGGTTCTCGCATAGGGTCTTTCTCGGGTTCAGGGGCCGGGGTCCGCAGCCGCATGGAACGGCAGAGAACAATGCTATCGAGACGGCCCCCTGTCTTGTGCTGATTCCTGCTTACGATTTACCGTACCTGCATCTCCACTCCGCACTCGACAATCCGCAATCCGCACTTCTCCAATCACTCCCTCAGCCACCCAGGCGGCACGCCTGCCTTGCGGGCCTGCTCCGGGATAACCACGTCGATCATGTTCCGGGCTTCATCGATCTCTTTTTGGGCTTTTACCAATTCCTTGTCGATCTCTTCAGATCGCATCCTGCTCGCTACGGGTGCAAGGGCAGGAGAGCCCCAGGCCCGGAGCAGGGTGTTCTTCTCTTCTTCAAGAGAACGATAGCGCGCCTCAGCCCTGGCGAGCCTCTGTTTCGCTGTCCCCAGTTTCTTCTGCCACTGTGCCCTTCCCGCTGCATCGTTGACTCCGGAAGATGGTGCAGGAGCGTATCGCCCTCTTTGCGTCGGACTGTCCCGTCTGGTATCATCCCCTGTCCGTTCCTTCGGGGTCTCCAGCCTCCGGGCCCCGGAACGATACTGTTCGGGAACGCTGCCCATATCATTGACAATGTGCATGTTTCCCTTCCCATCAGTCCATTGGTACAGGTACTGCTTCTTCTCTTCCTTCTCGTCGGCGCACACAGGCGCAGGAAGTGCGGCGCTCATCAAGATGAAAAACATGCCGAGGGCGGCAATTCCGTATCGCATCGGTCACCTCCCCTTGTGCTGATCAGCACGAGTGATGGTACAGACGGCATGGGCGGCGATACCTTCTCCTCTGCCGATACTGCCGAGGCCCTCCGTAGTCGTGGCCTTCACATTTATCGCTGATGTATCGGACGCGACCGAAGACGCGATATTCGCGATCATCCCTGGTACCTGCGGGGCCATTTTCGGCTTTTCCGCGACGATGGTTGCGTCGATGTTATTCACGCGATAGCCGTGGTCCGCAAGCAGACGATTGACTTCGGAAAGCAGCGTCGTGCTCGACATCCCTTTATACTTCCCGTCGGTATCAGGGAAGTGCCTTCCGATGTCTCCGAGCCCGGCCGCACCGAGAAGGGCATCGCAGATCGCATGGAGCAGAACATCGGCATCGGAATGACCGAGGAGGCCTTTCGCATGTGGAATGTCCACCCCGCCGATGATCAGCTTTCGCCCGTCCACCAGACGGTGGACATCGTAACCGGTACCTATTCTTATCTCCATTTCAGTTTCCATATCTTAAGAGGGATGCCTCCGGGAACCCCGAGAGACAGAAGCTCCAAATCCCAAGCATCAAGTGCCAAATAAATTCCAATATTCAATGTCTACCATTCGAAACGGTTTTGTTATTTCGAATTTGGCATTTTGATATTATTTGAAATTTGTTATTTGCGATTTGAAATTTACGCTTTATCGCCTCTTAATAATTTCTTCCGCCAGCAGCAGGTCTTCCGGCGTGGTGACTTTAATGTTCTCGTAACTTCCCATAATAACGCGGACCGGAATTCCCGCCCGCTCAACAAACGTCGCATCGTCGGTACCATGCAGGTGCTGAGCAAAGGACTCCTCGTAGACGCGCTTCAGTGTTTTTGCCGGAAACGCCTGGGGCGTCTGGATCGCCCAAAGCCTGCTCCGCTCCAGTGTTTTTTTGACCATGCCTTCGGCATTCACCTCTTTCATGGTGTCCTTCAGCGGTACCCCCACAGCAATGCATTCACCTTTCTTCGCCCGTTCAACACACTCCCGGATCATATCGTGCGTCACAAAGGGCCTCACGCCGTCATGGACGAGCACCACGTCCGTGTCGTCCTCGAGTTTCATCAATCCCTGGTACACGGAATCCTGCCGCTCCTTGCCTCCGGCGACGAGAGTCCTGACTTTGGTGATATGAAAATGTTCAACGATGTCCTTCAGACAGAGTTCCATCTCTTCCTGCGGGAGGATGGGGATGATCTCGTCGATCTCAGGAGCGCGCTGGAAGGCAAGGAGCGTATACGCCAGCAGAGGTTTGTCGCCGAGCGGAAGGAATTGCTTTGCTACCGCCCGCGCCATTCGCTTTCCTATGCCCGCCGCGGGTATGAGTGCCGTTGCCTTCGACATGCTTGCCTCAGGGGGAATCCTGCGTTCACCGGCCACCGGCAGTACTTCGCAGGGACAACCGGTTCAGAGGCGGGATACCGGAGCTCACGCCGTCGGCAACCGCTGCCGTCTCCGGACCGTTCCGGCGCCTCTTATTCATTGCTGAAGTTTTTCACGACCACTTTAAACCGTTTAGACAGAGCAGCCTTCATATCGACGGTGACCCGGAGCTGAAAGTAGTCTTCACTTTCCCGGGAAACCAGCCCGAAGGGAAGAACGATCTGGCCCTCTTCCATGTAGGCCTTCCCCAAATCCACCTGAAAGCCTTCATCGACGGCCTTCTCGAGCGCTGCGACCTCTCCCTTCGCTTCGGCCATGGGCACGCCGGGGGCAGAGGGGTCCGGGGCCGGCGGGGGGGGCGGCTGCTTCTGCGGCTCCGGTGGCGCCTCGCTCCGCGCCATGATATCGCCGAGTGAAAGGTTGTGCCGGTCCGGGTGCTTCTGCATGTCCTGCAGCACGTGTTTGGATATGGCGGTAAAGGTCTTGAGAACACCGTCCCCGTTCATTGCGACTGCTTCATAATACGGAACATCGCGCTTATTCAATGCCTGATTCAGTTCCTCCACGGAAAAAACATCGGGCACATCCCTCTTGTTATACTGGATGACCGTGGGAAAGGTCTCCGGATCGATTCCCTGCTCCGCCAGGTTATCGTGAAGGTTCGAAAGACTCTCGAGGTTTGCGTCCGTCATGACACGCTGCGAGTCTGCGACAAAGATAACGCCGTCCGCGCCCTTCAGCACCAGTTTCCGGGTGGCGTTGTAAAATACCTGGCCGGGCACCGTGTAAAGATGGAACCGCACCTTATAGTTCTTGATGGAACCGAGTTCAACGGGCAGAAAATCGAAAAACAACGTTCGGTCCGTCTCCGTGGCGAGCGATATGAGCTTGCCCCGCTGCGTAGGCGCAATACGATGGTAGATGAAGTGGATGTTCGTCGTCTTGCCCGAGAGGCCGGGGCCATAGTACACGATCTTCGCGTTGATCTCACGGGTCGTATGATTCACCAGTGCCATAAAAGCATAATGGCACAAAAAGAATGCCCTGTCAATACTGTCCGCGAATGTGGTGAAATCGTCCGGGCGCTAATAGCTGTACTGCACCCCGATGGTAGCAATCGTGTTGTCGTACTTCTGATTGTCTAACGTCGGATCCGGACTGGCTATGGCGTACCACTGACGGTCGTAGCCCGCGACCAGGAAAACCGTGGGGACAAGCAGCCGTTCGGCGAAGAGAGAGAGGGTGTGGGATTGCGATTTAAAATCGGCAGG
>DMKB01000344.1 GCA_003454665.1 Nitrospiraceae bacterium
CGGCAACATGGGGAGCAAAGGGGGCGATGAGCAGTAAAAGCGTTTCGATGGCAAACCTCAGCACCGGGAGTTTTGCCTCCCCTCCTTCGTTCGCTGAGTAATCATAGGCCTCATTCACCATTTCCATGAGGGCCGCGATCGCGGTGTTGAAGTGAAAGTCCCGCTCGATGTCCTCAGTCACCTTCTTGATCGTGATGTGGGTCTTGCGGTACAGCCGGTCCCCCCGTGCCGCGGGTCCTGCTGCGGTCACTTTTTTAACGGCCTCGCTGTGCTTGTACACAAGCGCCCACACGCGGTGGAGAAAACGATAGATGCCTTCGACACCCTGGTCGTTCCAGTCGACGTCCCGTTCCGGAGGCGCGGCAAAGAGCGAGAAGAGCCTGGCGGTATCAGCGCCGTATTTCGCTATAATGAAACCCGGATCAACGACATTGCCCTTGGATTTGCTCATCTTGGCGCCTTCCTTGATGACCATGCCCTGGGTAAGGAGGTTGATGAATGGTTCATCGACGGTCGACAGGCCGAGATCGCGGATGACCTTGGTGAAGAATCGGGCATAGAGCAGGTGGAGCACGGCATGCTCGATACCGCCAATGTACTGGTCCACGCCCATCCAGTAGGAAACGGCCTTCTTGTCAAAGGGGGCGGCATCGTGCCGCGGTGAACAGTAGCGCAGAAAATACCAGGAGGAATCGACAAAGGTGTCCATCGTGTCGGTCTCCCGCACTCCGGGGCCTCCGCACTTCGAGCACGTCGTTTCTCTGAACGACTTCGACTCAAGCAACGGGGAAAGCCCCTTGCCCGTGAATGCAACATCCATGGGCAGCCGCACGGGAA
This sequence comes from Nitrospiraceae bacterium, assembly GCA_003454665.1. Lineage (GTDB taxonomy): Bacteria > Nitrospirota > UBA9217 > UBA9217 > UBA9217 > UBA9217. The sequence continues at coordinate 838 of DMKB01000344.1, forward strand.
GCTCGGACTCCGGAACGGGCACTGTCCCGCACTGCTCGCAGTAGATGATCGGGATGGGCGTGCCCCAGTAGCGCTGCCGCGAAATTCCCCAGTCCCGGAGGCGCCAGTTCACGGTGCGCTTTCCCATGCCCTGTTGTTCGATAAAGTCGGCGATGGTGTCCTTTGCCTTCCTGTTCGTAATTCCGTCAAAGGTCCCTGAATTCGCCATGATGCCGTCGTCGACATAGGCCTGCTCCATCTTCTCTGCCACGAGGCCCTGTTCGGGATCCTGGATCACGACCCGGATGGGAAGGCCGTATTTCTTTGCGAAGGTAAAATCGCGCTGGTCATGGGCAGGCACGGACATAATTGCACCGGTACCGTACTCCATGAGCACAAAATTGCCGACCCAGATTGGGATGCTCTCGTTATTGAGGGGATTGACTGCATACGCGCCGGTGAAGATGCCCTCCTTCTCCTGCTTTTCATCACTCCGTGCTGCTTTGTCCTCCTTCAGCACCCGTTGGATAAACTCCCGGACCTTCGGGGCCTGCTTTTTGCCGGCAATAAGCGACTCCACCATGGGATGCTCGGGTGCAATACTCATGAAGGTCACGCCGAAGAGCGTATCCTGCCTGGTCGTGAATATGGTGAGTTTTTCGCCGGTTTCCTTCACGATAAAGTCGACTTCGACACCGACGGACTTCCCGATCCAGTTTCTCTGCATGGTGAGTACGCGTTCCGGCCAGGCGGTCAGGGTATCGCAGCGCGACAGGAGCTCTTCCGCGTACTCTGTTATCTTGAAAAACCACTGCTCCAACTCCTTATGCATGACCAGGGAGCTGCAGCGCCAGCACAAGTCGTTCTCCACCTGTTCGTTTGCGAGCACGGTCTGGCACGAGGGACACCAGTTAACGTACGAAAGCTTCTTGTAGGCGAGCCCGCGCTCGTACATCTTGATGAAGAACCACTGGTTCCAGCGGTAGTAGTCGTCAGTGCAGGTGGTAACCTCGCGGTCCCAGTCGTAGGAGAGCCCGTATTTCTTAAGCTGCTTATCCCGCATGTAAGCGATATTTTCGAAGGTCCACTTCGACGGGTGAATGCCCTGCTTGATCGCCGCGTTCTCGGCAGGCAGGCCGAAGGCGTCCCATCCCATGGGGTGGAGCACATTGAACCCACGCATCCGTTTGTACCGGGATATCACGTCCCCGATGGTGTAAACCCGCATATGGCCGACGTGGATCTTTCCCGACGGATAGGGGAACATCTCAAGGCAGTAGTATTTGGGTTTTGAGCCGTCCTCCGTTACCCTGAATGTCCTGTCCTCTTCCCAGTAACGCTGCCAGCGTGCTTCTATGTTCTTGGGATCATACCGCTCGTCCAAATGACTTCTCCGATACATTGTAAATTGAAAATTGGAAATTGGAAATATCAAATTTCCAATTTATTTATTTTTTTTGGCAGTAACAATTGACTTGGCTATAATATTACTCAACTCTCTCGTTTCATTGATTATTTTATTAGGATTTTGCTCTTTTAACATGTGTGATTTATCAATCAGTCTCAACCAAAACAACGACTCCCGAATTTCTTTAAGAACTATCTGAAGTTTATGAAGAAAATCCGCTCTGCTCTGCGCGCCACGTGCTTCTTCATAATTCGCCCCGACCGAGGTTCCGGAACGCAATAATTGCCCCGCGATCTCCCTGCCTGTTTCAGTCTTTCTCAAAAGCGTAGTGACCTTAACGATTTCAACAGCATACGCCAAAAAACGCTCCGAGATCTGGTTTGCTTTTTCTTCCATTTACAACTTTCGATTTTCAATCTTCAATTTACAATTCAACACGCGTACGCGTGTTGCTACTCCCTGATCCATCCCGGATAGGCATCCGCCTTCCGCGCCTCCTCCGGAAGATCAACTTCAAGCCTCCGCCTGACCTTCGTGATCTTCTTTTCGAGGCTCGCCATCTTTTTCAGATAGGGAGATGTTTTCTTTTTCCCCGCGCCGATGACGAATTTCTGCGTGTCCTGCCATTCCTGTTCCTGCTTCTCCAGTTGCCGGTAATCGCCCTGCAGGTCCTTCAATTGGACGCGCAGCGTGGATGCCTTTCTCCGCCACCATGCTTCACCCCGGCCGTAATTATCCCGATGTTCTTCAATGGCTGCCGATGAACTCTCCGCCGGCACCGTCGTTTCATCGCCGACGTTGACTTTCCTCTCAGTGATCCCCACGGGCTCCAGGCGATCACGATATTGGGGCGGCACCTTTGCGGGGGTGTTGGTATAGTGTTCCAACCCTTCCCGGTCGACCCATCGGTAGAACTCTGCTCCCGCAGAAAAGGGGGCCAACAGCAGACCCCACGCCGTCAGCATCGCCAGCACCTTCATGACCGCCTCCTGAAAACAACAAGGGAATATGAAAAAATAGCACAAATAGAGCGGCTTCGCAAGGGTTTTTCTTGAATTGCAGCGCGCAAAAATGATATAGTGTAGAAACAATTTCGCTTTGAGCAGTGAGGACGTGTATTTATCATCATGGCAAAACCAATCGTCGCCATAGTAGGACGGCCGAACGTCGGCAAATCAACCTTGTTCAACAGGATGATCGGCAGAAACCTCGCTATCGTCGAGGACATGCCCGGCATCACGCGGGACCGGAACTACGCGGAAGCAGCATGGATGGACAAGCCGTTCTTCCTCGTCGATACCGGCGGTTTCGAGCCGGAGGCGGTGGATCTCATGTACCAAAAGATGGGCGAGCAGACGACCCTCGCGATCGAGGAAGCCGACTTCATCATATTTCTGATGGACGGCAAGGAAGGGCTCCTTCCTGCCGATATTGAAGTCTCCCAACGGCTGAGGGCCTCGGGCAAACCGGTTATCTACGCCGTAAACAAGGTGGACGGCGCCAGGCAGGAATCACTCCTGCCGGAGTTCTTCCGGCTCGGCGTCGACGCCCTCTTCCCGTTCTCGGCACAGCATGGGCCCGGCTTCACCGAGTTCATGGATGAACTTGCCCGCCTGCTGCCGGAACCGTCAACCGGTCCGGAGGGAAACCGAACAGCGGAGACACCGATGATCGCGGTCATCGGCAGGCCGAATGTGGGAAAATCGTCTTTCGTGAATTCCCTGATGGGGGAAGACAGAATGATCGTAAGCAATGTCCCCGGCACGACGCGGGACGCCATTGACAGCGTGTACCAGTACTATGGAAGAAAGTATGTTCTCGTGGACACCGCGGGGATCAGAAGCCGCGGCAAGGTCAGCCAGGGAGTCGAAAAATACAGCGTTCTCCGGGCGGTGAAAAGCCTGAGCAGGGCCGATATCGCCCTCGTGCTTATTGACGCGTCCGAAGGCATCACGGAACAGGACGAGCGGATCGTCGGGTTGGCACACGAGGCGGGGAGAGGCATCATCATCGTGCTGAACAAATGGGACCTGGTGCCGGACAAGGAGTCAGCATTCCGCCAATTCATGGAAGATGTTCAGCAGCGGTTCAAATACGCGGACTATGCGCCGGTAATCACCATCTCGGCCAAAACCCGCCAGCGCGTTACCAAGCTCTTCGAGGAAATCGACCGTATCATGGACGAGCGCCAAAAGCGCGTGCCGACTGCCGAGCTGAACAGACTCTTTGAACGCCTCGTCGCCAGGCACGAACCACCGCTCTATCGGGGCAAGCGCGTGAAATATTATTACATAACGCAGGGCGGGGTGAGACCACCGACATTCATCGTCTTCGTTAATTATCCCAAGGGGGTCCACTTCTCGTACATCCGCTATATCGAGAATAACCTTCGCGAGGCCTTCGGGTTCCAGGGAACGCCCATCAGAATTTTCTTGAAAACGCGGAGACCGGAGCGGTCGGACGGGAAAAGATCAACAGGCCGCAGAGCTCGCGGAAAAAAGACCGGGAAGGTGAAACATTAGTCTGTTACGAATGAGATTCTTCCCAAAATGGCAAGAATAAAACCAGAAGCAAGAAAAGTTTTAGACAGGATTAACAGGATTAACATCTTTTAAAATATTCCTTTATCGTGTACATACTGTCAAAAAAGTGAGGTCGAAGAGGAAAGAGAGAAAGAGTCATTTTGGCACTGATATGGATACTGATAAGCACCGTTTCTTATT
>DMKB01000151.1 GCA_003454665.1 Nitrospiraceae bacterium
CCTGCGATCTTGCCGGCGTCCTTGGTTGCCTGGCGCTGAGCGTCGTTGAAATAGGCGGGAACCGTGATGACCGCCTGGGTCACCTCCTCGCCAAGATAGGCTTCGGCGGTTTCCTTCATTTTCTGCAGGATGAAGGCGGATACCTGGCTGGGCGAATATTTCTTGCCACGGGCCTCGACCCAGGCGTCGCTATTGTCGGCCATGACGATGCTGTAGGGGACCATGCCAATGTCTTTTTTTGTCATGGGATCGTCGAAGCGGCGTCCGATCAGACGCTTGATGGCAAACAGCGTGTTTTCCGGGTTGGTCACGGCCTGCCGTTTGGCGGCCTGGCCAACCAGGCGCTCGCCGTCCTCAGTGAAGGCGACAACCGACGGTGTGGTCCGCCCGCCTTCCGAATTCTCGATAACCTTTGGCTCCTTGCCTTCCATAATGGCAACGCAGGAGTTGGTGGTGCCCAGATCAATACCGATAACTTTTCCCATTGTAGCCTCCTTAAGCTATTGAGTTTTCCCTGTCCGATGGTGTAAATGATTGGATCGGTCATGGGGTGAAAAAAAACGGGGACCTCGGATATTACCTCGCCGATTCACCCCTTCATCGCATCACCATTCCCTTCCTCAGTTCCGCCTTCTTGCCTCTTCGCCACACCGACTTTTGCGTGGCGCAGCACCTTGTCCTGGTACCGATATCCCTTCTGTATCACCTGTACCACGGTATTCTCCGGCGCGTCATCTGCCGCCGTCTGCATCACCGCGTCATGCTGTGCCGGATCAAAGGGTTCTCCTTCGGCGGCGAATGGCGTGACACCGACTTTCGCCAGTACGTCGAGAAACTGCTTCAGTACCAGCTCGACACCCTGAACAATGCCCTCGGTATTGTTCCCTGCCTCCGATGCGTGACCGAGGGCAAGTTCCAGGTGATCCACCACGGGCAGAAGTTCGGACGCGAGCTGTTCATTGGCGTACTTGCGAAAATCCGCAAGGTCACGCTGCGTGCGCTTCCGATAATTCTCAAAGTCCGCGTACGTCCTCAGGTATTTATCGTGCGCCTCCGCAGCCTTCTGTTCCAGCTCCTTCGTCCGCTCTTCCTGAACGGACTCCACCGAAGCGTCCGTATTCTCCGTTTCCTCTGACGGCGGGACCCATGCCACGCCCTCCTGCCGGGTCTCCTTGTTCTCCCTTTCCATTATCGCTCTATGCCTTTCTGAAATCGCTCGTTCAAAAGCCGTGAAAGCAGCTTTGCCGTGTAATCCACCACGTTCATCACCTGCCGGTACTGCATCCTCGTGGGGCCGATCACCCCGAGCGTACCGATCACCTTGTCACTGGCCCGATAGTTGCTGACGATGAGACTGCACCCCTCCATCTCAAAGTAGGGGTTTTCCGACCCGATGAAAACCTTGATGCCCTCGGCCACCTCACTCCTGTCCAGAAGCTTCAGGAGCTTGTACTTGTCTTCGAAGGCCCGGAACAGACCCCGCACCTTTTCAACATTCGCGAACTCGGGACTCTCGAGCATCTGGGATGCGCCGCCGATATACACCTTATCGGCATCACGCTCCTGCACCTCTTTGCTGGCCCGGTAAGCCTCCTCCATCAACTGCAGAAAGATGCGTTTCTCTTCCCGCATCTCCTCCACGAGACGATGCCGGAGCTCCATCAAGGTAAGATGTTCCAGCTCTTCAGACAGGTAGTGACTGAAGGCGTTCAGCTCATGCTGCCCGATGTCCTCGTCCAGCTCAATAAGCTTGTTCTGAACATCGCCGCCGGCGGTGACGAAAATAATGAGGACCTGCCTGCCGCGAAGCCTCACGAATTCTATATGTTTATACCTGCCTTCGGTGTCGCTCGGTGCGATTACCACCCCGGTATGGCGGGACATCGTCGCCAGGAATCGGCTTGCCTCTTCCATCAGCTCCTGAAGGTCCCCCCCCTGAAGCGTGGGAGCCTGGATCAACTGGTCCTCGATACTCTCAGCATCATTATTAATGCTGATCAGGCTATCGATATAATACCGGTATCCCTGATCGGTGGGCACCCTGCCGGCCGACGTATGGGGATGGGTCAGAAAGCCCAACTCCTCCAGCTCAGCCATGATATTCCGGAGCGTGGCCGAACTCAGGCCGAAATCATACGCCTTGCAGAGGACCGTTGATCCAACGGGTGTCCCTGAAGCAATATAACTGTCGATAACAGCCTGCAGTACCCTCTTATTTCTTTCTTGAGAATCCATAACCCGAGAAACATCAATCGATTCCGGTTAGCACTCTTTATATTAGAGTGCTAATAATTTATCATATGGGTGTTTACCTGTCAAGCATTTATTTCCCGGAACCATTACCTCCTGCCGTGTCCCACCCGGTCCAGAGACCGCTGCCATAATCAGATCCAGTAAATTGCAGAACATCGCCTCGGCGGAATCCAACAGGGGCGGCACACTGCTCTGCGCAAAAAAGCCGTCCTGCACCCACCGTATGCAGGACGGCTGACTCATTACCGCTTAACCGACAGGAAGACAGGCGTACGGTTCATTGTCAGGCCGCTTTTTTCGCGGCTCCTTCACCCTCGATCTGCTCTGCCCCTTTGGTTTCGATCTCGATCTTCCTGGCGTTCTCCAGCTTCTCAGGAACCGGCACCGTAACCTCGAGAATGCCCTTCGTAAATTTCGCCTTCAGAGCATCGATCTTGGCGCCTTCAGGCAGCGGAAAATGTCTCTCGAATGAGCCGTAGGAGATCTCCTGATAGATATAGCTCTCTTCCTTGCTTTCTTTCTCTGCTGTTCGTTCACCCTTGATGACGACCTCCCGGTCGGTAACGGTCACCTCGACGTCCTTTGGGTCCATACCGGGGAGCTCTGCTTTGTACACCAGATTCCCTTCTTTGGTATAACTCTCGACGGCAGGTATCCACGCGTCTCGCTGTTCCCGGGGAGATGTGTCACTCCGAAGGAACCGGTTGAACAGCCTGTCCATGTCACGCTGCACTGAATGCAGCTCTTCAAAGGGGTCGAACCTGCTCATGATCCTGAATGGATCCCAACGCACCAGCGATTTCATGGTGATCCCTCCTTTCCCCATGCCCTTTTCAGGGCCAGAATCATTCAATCTCCACGTCGGGATCTGCTTCGGCCTGATTGTTCAGGCCAGGGACGGTGGTGCCTTTCCCCATCCCCCGAATTGTGGAGATTGAATATGAGTGACAGGAAGCAACATACTGCCTTTCTGCCACCTCGTAGAGAACGATGCTTTCTTCTATCATCAATTATAATACAGCATTAGCACTCTGTCAAGTAGAGTGCTAATGCTCATAACAACCTGATTTTCAACAATTATTTGACGTATCTTTCTTCATAAGCAAAGGAAAAAGAGAGAATGGTTCGCCCGACAGCCGGCGGCAATGGAGGGGGTTACCCTGACAGACGAGGGTGAACGCAGCAGCGGAATCAGCGCTGACAGTATCGCAGGGTGTGCAGATTGTGTCTGTTGCCTCAGTTTCTTCCCACAGAACCGTCGGGAATCAGAAACCGCTCTGCGATGATCCTCTGAAAGCGGGGACCATAAACGAGGTCATAGACGTGTTCTTTCCCGGGGAACAGGTTCAGCGCCGCTCGTTTTGTATCATCAACGATATCGAAGGCCTCCCGAAGAGTCAGGTTCGACTGCATGAGCGTTGCCTGGGCCAGATCAACGAGGAATCTCAACCATCGTATCTTCTTGTCTTCCTCTTCCAATAAATCTTTTTCCATGTTTTTCTCCCCAGGCTTCAGCTTTGGCATTTGACCTCATCGGAATGCTTTTAACCGTACCCCTTTCCTGACGGTATGAGTAACCTCATACGCTGCTTCAGGCAAACATCGCGGCATCCGCTCCTGGGGCCAGGCATACCAGCTATACGCTCCCATCACGCCGTGCATTGAATGTCCGCCCGATCTCGGAACGGAAAAAGGCGGAGGTTCGTGTACCCCCGCCTTATTACTAATGTTTCTTTTTTTTCTTCCAGCCCTTTCCGGGGTGGTCATCGTCATCATACTGTTTCTGATCGTGCTTTCCCTTTTTTTTTGCTCCCTTTTTCTCTTTCGATGTCCCGCTCTTTTTACGCTTAGCCCCTTTTTTCTTGTGCTCGGCGCGAATCATCCCGTTAAACTTCTCTCCACGCATCCGGCGCTGAATAATATCTTCCGGGCGCTGGCCGTAGTGTTCCGACACCAGTCTCAGCTGCACCAGGCCACGAATGGTGATGTCGTCGAAAACCGCCGCTGACTGCCGGCGTCCGCGCTTCCGGTAGTATCCGTAGGCATTGCCGTAAGGAGGCCCGGGCCTGACATGATCAGGAATCGGCACATAGAAGATTGACGGTTTCAAACGGAGTTTTTGCGTAATGACCAGCCAGGTCATCCCTGCGTGTCGCCACCCAAGAAGCATATCCACGGGAGCCCCGGACCGCTTCGACAGGAACAGAAGCACACTGATGTCGTCGTCATGAAGACGTCGCTGCTCAAGACCGAGGACGACAGATGGTTGAACCTTATAAAACTCGCCGTACGCAACGTGCAACTCCGACAGGTCTCCGCCTGCCAGCCTGAGATGCGCATCAAGGCTCTGAGCTTCGCCCGGTGCGGCAAAGAGCGCGGCAAAGAGAAGCGCTAATATATATTTTTTCATCACAGCCTCCAGTCAGGAACGGACGCTTTGCCAAAAGTTTTGCCACAGAGGAAAAAGAGAGCACAGAGTAATACTTAAGAAGTTCGTTTGCTTTTTACTAATCAGCTCCCACTCATTTCTTAATATATTTTTTATCTTCTCTCTCATTTCTCTGTGTACTCTGTGGCTAAATATCCTTATTTATCATAGAGCTTTTGACACCATCGGAACGGGACCACCGTAGCGATATCCGCCAATTACTCAAATTGCGAGGGCCGCGTAAAATATCGCTCGTGCCTGTTGTACTAAGGCCCTTCTCCCCGTTCGTACGTTCCGCTCTTCCCGCCGGACTTCCGGACCAACCGTACGTCGGTAATGGTCATGGCCCTGTCCACTGCCTTGCACATGTCGTAGATGGTCAGGCCGGCAGCGGCAACGGCAGTCAGCGCTTCCATCTCAGCGCCTGTTTTGGCCGTCGTTCTGACGGTGGCCTGAATGTCCACCCATGACGACGCTTCATCGGGGATGAATTCAATCTCAACCGATGCGAGATTCAATGAGTGGCACAGGGGGATCAGTTCCGGGGTCTTCTTGGCAGCCATGATCCCGGCCAGCCTCGCCACACCGAAGACATCCCCCTTGGATACCTCGCGGTCCAGGATACGGCGCAAGGTGTCCGGTTGCATGGTGACTCTCCCCGCCGCCTTCGCCTCGCGGGCGGTCTCCTGCTTGCCGGAAACGTCCACCATCCGCGCTGCTCCCTCTTCATCGAAATGGGTAAGTTTTGACATAACGGTTAGGACAAGCTCCAATTTCTAAATCCGAAATTCGAAACAATATCGAAATCCCTAATTTCAATGACCACCGATTGGAATTTCAAGATTACTTTTTTGGATTTATTTGGGATTTGGTGCTTGGGATTTGGAATTTGAATTCTGATGTACCTTATCCTCCGATCTTCGACATGGTCCTCTCATAACACCCCTGAGCGGTAGCATGGATATAGTGGCGCTCCGGCTTGATCTGGAGCGCACATTTGAGCAATCGTCTCAATTCCTCGTCGTCGCACCCACCCCGCATCGGGGATTTAACGTCGATTTCCGTATCAGACAGAAGGCAGGGCCGGATCTTGCCGTCTGCAGTCAGCCGGAGACGGCGGCACGTAGAACAGAAGTGCTTGGTGATGGGACTGATAAAACCGATCACCCCCCTCGCACCGGGAATCGTGTAGTTTTGGGAAGGACCGGCCCCGCTTTCCGTTGTGAACGGCGTGAGCGGCCCTATTTCCCGCTCGATAATGTCCCGTGTCTCGTCGGCAGTCACGCAGGCTTCGGTACACCAGCGGTCATTCGCGCCGATCGGCATAAACTCGATAAAACGAACATGGATTCTGCGGGAGCGCGTCAAGAGGCTGAACGCCACGATTTCATCATCGTTTACGCCCCTGACGGGAACCATGTTTATTTTCAGCGGGGTGAAACCGAGCTCTTCGGCCCGCTCAATCCCGCGCCAAACACTGTCCCAGGCCTGCATGCCGGTGATCTCGGAGAATTTCCGCGGTTCGAGGGAGTCAAGGCTGATGTTCAAGCGCCGCAGCCCCGCCCCATGGAGATCGTCGATCATTGCGGGGAGCAGCACGCCGTTCGTGGTGAGGCTGATGTCCTGGAGGCCCGGTATACTCCCGAGTGACGCAATAAAATCAATGACGCCGCGCCGGACGAGGGGCTCTCCGCCGGTGACCCGCACCCGGGAAATCCCGAGTCCTGCCGCAACAGTGGCAAGTCGGTGCATTTCTTCGTACTGAAGAATCTCCCGGTGCGGCAGGACGTGCATGTTTTGTCGCGGCTTGCAATACACACAGGCAAGGTTGCACCGGTCAGTGACTGATATCCGGAGGTAATCGATCCCCCGGTTGTGGTGATCGTAAAGGGGCATACAAAAACTCTATCACACCACAGGGGGGAGTTCAAGACAAATATAACCTTGACCAAACGCTGTTTTGTAAGTATAATTTCTTACAATACCGGAACAGATCCTTGTCATCAGCAGGCATCGAGAGCAAAAAAGCGGG
>DMKB01000285.1 GCA_003454665.1 Nitrospiraceae bacterium
GCCCTTGCCCGCCCGGTGAATCTCGATGGGACGTCTACGTATCACGGCTATATTTTTGTGCGAAAAGACAGCGGTATCCGCGTGCCTGCCGATATGAAGGGAAAACGGTTCGCCTTTGTCGAGCGTGCCACGACGGCGGGATACCTGTTCCCGTTGTCGTATTTCAGGAAGCATGGCATCGCTGATCCGCATGCCTTCCTCGGGGAGACTTTTTTTACGGGTAGCCATGACGCCGCTGTTCTCGCCGTATTAAACGGTGATGCAGATATCGGCGCGGCGAAAAATACCATCTATGAACAGATGGCGCATGACCGCCCGCGCGTCAAGCAGGACCTCGTGATTCTCGCTACCTCCGGCGTGGTGCCGCAGAACGGACTCGCCGTCCGGAACAACCTTGACCCGGAACTCAAGAAGGCGCTCAAAGAGGCACTGATTGAGATGGACAAGACCGCGGAAGGGGCCCGGGTCCTGCGGCAGTTCGGCGCACGGGGATTTGTCGAGACACGCGATGAGGACTATCGCCATGTCTATACGCTCGCTGCCCAGGTGGGAGTAACGCTGAAGAGCTATCGATACCGAAACCGGTAAGAGATTACTATTAAATGAAGCGTAAAATATTTATAGGGCTCGGGCTCCTCCTCGGCATTTTCGTGGCCGGGAGCGTCATCGCCGTGCTGTACATCACGCAGGCTACCGGCCGCATGGACAGGCTCATCATGCTCCATCAGGTCGAGATCCAGCGTGAAAGTGTGATTATTCATGTGCAGCAAGTGCAATCGAATATCCAGGGAAACGGCAAGCGGAGCAGCAGTGATGTGGATCTGCTCATTGCTCATGTTCAGGAGATGGACAGGGAGATGAATGTCTGCATGGACTGCCATCATGCTCCCGACCTTACCCAGGGGCTCATGGGGATGCGCGACCTGGCGGCGGATTATAAATCGGCGATCAGTCAGTTCCTGACGACCTCGGCGAACCAGCGACGCATCAGGGTGCTCGAAGGGAGGGCGAAGGAACGGGGCGATGAGCTTATTTCCCTGGCCCAGGGGATGGCGTTTACCGCAAATGTGCATCTTCAGAAGAAGACCCAGGAGACCCTGGCATCCATACAAAAGATCACCTTCGCGCTGATCGTCATGCTCGTGGCGGGCGTCATCCTTGCTTTTGTCGTGGCCTACCGTCTTGCCGGGAGCGTGAGCAGGCCCTTGCAGCGGCTCCTCGACGCCACGCGGCGGATCGCCGCCCGGGATCTGAGCCACCGCGTCGACATCCGGAGTGATGAGGGTGAGGAATTCAGAGAGCTGGGCCAGGCATTCAACACGATGACGCAGAACCTCTATCTGTCCCAGCGCCAGCTCGTACGGAGCACAAAGCTGGCCGCCATAGGCGAGCTGGCCACCAATATTGCCTATGAAGTCAATAGTCCGCTCACCGGCGTGCTGGGCTATACGAGCTTGCTGCTCAAGGCAGAGGATGTTCCGGAAGACAAGAAGGAATTTCTCAGAACCGTCGAAAGCGAAACGCTGCGAGCCAGAGATGTCGTAAAAAACCTGCTGGACTTCGGCCGGCGGAAACCTCCGCAGTTGATCAAAACCGCGATAGACGGAATTCTCGAAGACGCGCTTGCCCTCGTAAAGTCCCAGGCGCAGCTGAACAACGTGGCGGTCCAGACGACCTGCACCCCGGGCCTTCCAGCGGTCCTGGCTGATCCCGAGGAGATGAAGCAGGTTTTTGTGAACCTTATGAACAATGCCTTTGTTGCCATGCCGAAGGGCGGGGAACTTTCGATCCAATGCCGGCAGGACAGAGATTTTACGGGAAAGGACGTCATTGCCGTGGAGCTGGCCGATACGGGCAACGGCATTCCCGATGCGGATCTGGACAAGATTTTTGACCCCTTTTTCACCTCCGGCGTAGAGGGGGGTACGGGGCTCGGTCTTTCCGTGAGCTACTTGATCGTCCAGAACCACGGCGGCCGCATCGAAGTGGAAAGCACCCCCGGCAAGGGGGCCCGTTTTACCGTCATTTTGCCGCTTTCCTGACGGGTGTCCTGTTTTGTGATACAATGTAAAGGCATTGCTCGGGCAATCGCGCAGCAGCGCGGGCGCGAAAAAAAACGCCGAATACCCTATCAGAAAGAGAACGTTTTTCATGGCAGGAGAAAAAATACTCGTTGTTGACGACGAAGAAATGATCCGGGACCTCTGTTACCACATCCTGAACGGTGAAGGATATCAGGTGGCTGTGGTTGCGAACGGCGACGCTGCGCTTGCAGAGTTGGAACAGAATGACGTGGATCTCCTGATCTCGGACATCAAGATGCCGGGGATGGACGGCCTGGAACTGTTCGAGCGCGTCAAGGAACTGAAGCAGGATATCGTCACGGTGTTAATTACGGGCCACGGCACGCTCGACACCGCCATCGAGTCCCTCATGCGGGGCGTTGAGGGGTTTGTGCTCAAACCGTTTACCCAGAAAGAGCTCCTGAGCGCCGTGGACCGCGCAATCAACCGGTGCAGACTCCAGCACGAGAACATCAGGCTGAAAGTACTGATCCCGGTGTTCGAGATCAGCAAATTGCTCGTTACCGAGATCGACCTCGCCCACCTGTTCAAGATCATCACCGACGTGCTGATGCAGGAATTCTCCGTTGACCGGGTTTCGCTGATGCTCGTCGATGAATCAACGGGAGATCTGGTCATCCGCGCGTCACACGGCCTGCCCTCGGACATGGCGCATGCCGCGCGGCGGAAAGAGGGTGAGGGGATCGCCGGCCTGGTGCTGAAGAAGAAGCGGCCGCTGATCGTATCCAACGGCCGGCACCCCGACCAGGAAGTGATGGACGTGCTGAATCGCGAAGACATGCCGCTCTCTTCCATGACGGTGCCCCTCATCGGCAGAAACAAGTCATTCGGCGTGCTGAATGTAAGCCGGCAGAGTGGGCGGACCTTTACGACGAGCGATCTCCAGATCGTCGCTATTCTGGCGAGCCAGGTTGTTGCGGCCATGGAGAACGCCGCCATGTTCGAGGACCTGCGGGAGAGCTATTTCCGCACGGTGCAGGCCCTCGTGGCGGCGGTGGAGGCCAAAGACCCATACACCCGGTGGCACTCCACCAACGTGGCAAAGTATGCAGTGGCGATTGCCCGTGAAATGGGGATGAGCCCGACGCAGCTCGAGGAGATTCACATTGCGTCGATTCTGCACGATGTGGGAAAAATAGGCATCAGTGAGCAGATTATCAGCAAGCCGGGCAGTCTGAGCCGGGAAGAGTTTGATATTATGAAAGATCATCCGGCACACGGTATCCGGATACTGGAACCCATCGGGTTTTCTCAGGCCATTATGGACGCAATTTATCAGCATCATGAACGATTCGACGGGAAGGGTTATCCGCAGGGCCTTTCGGGGGACGATATCAGCCCCGGCGCGCGGATACTGAATGTTGCCGATACCATAGACGCAATGGTCTCTGAACGGCCGTACCGGGGCATGATTTCGAGCACCGAGGTGATCCAGGAGCTGGAAAAAGAGGCCGGGGCCCAGTTTGACTACACCGTCTCCGGGGCAGCTGTTCGCTTGATCGACAAGGGCCTGCTGAAACTGGGGATGCACACGTACTATCACTACGTCGCAGGAATGGAAAAAGAAGGTGGCCGTCATGGCAAAGAAAGTGCAACCTAGCCTCAGCGGTGGACTGCGGACCCTGCGCCAGCTGTTCTCGCGGGCGGTGAATTGCCTCAGGAAGTCTGCCCGGGAGATGCGCTCGTGCCTGACCTCCGACGTGCAGAGCGATGAGTTTCTCGTCCATATGAGCAGCCTCCTCGACAGT
>DMKB01000089.1:0-151 GCA_003454665.1 Nitrospiraceae bacterium
GAGAACGTGTTTATTCAGAATCCCGACAGCGGTACCTGGAATGTGGAAGTCATTGGCGACGAAGTCGTGCAGGACAGTCACATCGAGACTCCGGCGATCGACGCGGATTATGCCTTGGTGGTCAACGGCGGGAAGATTGAAGACGGTAAGT
>DMKB01000089.1:193-5601 GCA_003454665.1 Nitrospiraceae bacterium
CACACCTATACTTATTCTTACGCAACCCACACTCGCGGCTATTGGTTCACGGCACCCACGGATTTTGTGATTACCGGGTTGCAGGTGCCGGATGAGACAGGCCACGGCCTCCAGAACGTGGAAGTGGTACGCTTCAACCCCGGCGTAATTCCGCCTGCCTACAGCGCGAGCACCAATGCCTTCACTTCCCTTGGACGCGCAGTCGGCGTACCTTCGGCAGGGGTCATTCCGGTGTACATCCCGGTCTCCGCGGGTGAGGTGATCGGTATTCTCGGTGCTGCCGGAGATGCATCGATTATGCATAACTCCTACGGCACAGGCCCGTTCACCAGCGAGATCTTTGGACAGCCCGTCACATTCAGCCGATTAGGGATGCAACATAACGTGGCAGGTGCGCCAGCCAGTGACCTGTGGACTTCGGCAGGCAGCATAGCACGGGTGAAGATGTTCTATGAGCCCAAACGTCAGGCCCCGTTGCCCGCCTTCAGTTCTACGTTTTCCAATGCGACGCGCACGCGGGGTTACTGGTTTACTGCGCCCACGGATTTTGTGATCACCGGGCTGCAGGTGCCGGACGAGGCAGGGCACGGACTCCAGAACGTGGAGGTGGTACGCTTCGATCCCGGCGTGTCCCCGCCTGCCTACAGCGCGACGACGAACGCATTCACTTCACTGTGGCGTGGTGTGGGGGCGCCCTCGGGTCAGGTCATACAGGTATCAATCCCGGTTGCTGCGGGTGACGTAATCGGCATCCTCGGCGCTGCCGGTGACGCAACAATGATGCACAACTCCTACGGCACGGGGCCCTATACGAGCGAGATTTTCGGACATCAGGTCACCCTTGCTCGGATGGGCATGCAGTATAACCTCGCTTCAGCCTCAGCCAGGGATCTCTGGACCGAGAACTCCAGCATCGGCCGGGTGAAGATGTTCTACGGCCCCGCAAATGAGGCCCCGCTGTCCGCCTTCAGTTCTACGTTTTCCAACGCGACGCTCACGCGGGGTTACTGGTTTACTGCGCCCACGGATTTTGTGATCACCGGGCTGCAGGTGCCGGACGAGGCAGGCCACGGGCTCCAGAACGTGGAGGTGGTACGCTTCGATCCCGGCGTGACTCCCCCTGCCTACAGCGCGACGACGAACGCGTTCACGTCACTGTGGCGCACCGTGGGTGCCTCCTCGGGAGAGGTTATTCCCCTGTACATCCCGGTCTCCGCGGGTGAGGTGATCGGTATTCTGGGTGCAGCCGGAGATGCGTCGATGATGCACAACTCCTATGGAGCAGGGCCCTTCACGAGCCACATCCTCGGCTACCCGGTAGCGTTCACCCGGATGGGTATGCAGTATAATCTGGTTGTCAACCCGGCCCGAGATCTGTGGACGTCAGCTTCCAGCATTGCCCGGGTACGGTTGTTCTATATGCCGTAGGAGGTTTTCCTGAAGACATTGGTAACATATTCCTCCTGACGAATAGGCCGGTATAAGCCCTCCAGGCTCAATCGGATGAGATTGGGCCTGGAGGGCTTTTCTTGTCGCATGAAAAGGATATCTCGTAAAAAGGCTTGGCAAAAAAAATGAGCGCTGTCCATGAATGATCATATTCGACCGTTTGATAAAGAGCCAAAAGCCGGTATGTATCCATACGTACTTTAGGCATGCAACGTATCTGTATGCCGGCGCTTATTCGAGTTCCTGGATTCTATTATTCAAAAAGAAGCCATTTTTTGCTTTGCCTTCGAGCGAGCCCAACAGGCGGTATACGTAACGTCCATACCTCCACACGTTGAGATTCCTGTTGACAATTTATTGTACTCCTGCTATTTTTACGGTACGTTCTACGGTGAATGTCTATGATCGCTCGACGCGGCTTCCTGCAAATCATTCTCGCGGGCCTGGGCCTGACCGCCCTCGGCTCCTTCCTCTACCCGTTACTCCGCTATTTTTCGCCGACTGCCGGCGAGGGGGAGGCGGAAAAACTCATCGTCGATAAACGTGAAATTCCTGTTGGCGGTTCAAAGGACATCCTGTTCCACGGCACTCCCTCCATAATTATTAACAGACCGCAGAAGGGTTTTATCGTCCTCTCGAAAGTATGCACCCACCTGGGGTGTCTCATTGATTACGAAAAGGCAAAGAAAAGGTTTCTCTGCCCGTGCCACGCCGGGGTGTTTGATCTCGAGGGCAATGTTGTCTCCGGCCCGCCGCCGGCGCCGCTGCCGCAATTTGCCCTGAAGATCGAGGGTGACAACCTGGTGATAGGATAACCATGCTGAAGGCGATCAAAAACTGGATCGAAGTACGAATCGGCCTTGACGAGCTGGTCAGGGACCAACTGACGGAGTACCGGATACCGCGGAACATCAATCTCTTTTACAGCCTGGGTACGGTGGCCATTGCCGCATTCTCCATCCAGGTGCTGACGGGTATCGTACTCCTCGTCTACTACGTACCCCATCCGGACCACGCTTTCAAGAGCGTCCAGGGAATCATGATGGACGTGCCCTATGGGTGGCTGTTCCGGCAGGTACACGCTGTGGGCAGCAATCTCCTGGTGATCGTCGTGGCCCTCCATATGCTTTCCGTTTTCTTCATGAAAAGCTACGCCAAGCCGAGGGAAATGACCTGGCTGGTCGGGTTCGCCATGCTGTTGCTGACCCTCACTTTCTGCCTCAGCGGCTATCTGCTGCCCTGGAGCCAGTTGAGCTACTGGGCCACGACCATCGTCACGAACATGCCGACGGCCTTTCCCTATATCGGTGACTATCTGACGGAGTTCCAGCGTGGCAGCAGCCAGGTATCGGGCGCCACCCTGGGCCGTTTCTTTGCACTCCACGTTATGTTGCTGCCTGCGCTGCTCGTCATGCTGCTCGGGATCCATCTTTTCTTGATTCGGCGGATCGGCATCTCACGACCGCCCTTTGGCCCGGGCGGACAGGAGCGGGTCGAGTGGACGCAGTTTCACCATGAGAGCTATCCTGACGGTATGCCTTTCTACCCGCATTACATTGCGAAGGAAGTGTTCATGATCATGGTGTATCTGTCGGCCATGTTTTTCATTATTGCCTTCCTGCCGACCCTGTTTTCTCCGGCAGACGCCAATATTCCGGCTGACCCCTTCAAGACGCCGGCGCATA
This sequence comes from Nitrospiraceae bacterium, assembly GCA_003454665.1. Taxonomy (GTDB): domain Bacteria; phylum Nitrospirota; class UBA9217; order UBA9217; family UBA9217; genus UBA9217. The sequence goes on from DMKB01000089.1 coordinate 3,328, forward strand.
TCAAGCCTGAATGGTATTTCCTGGCGCCGTACCAGATGCTGCGGGTCATACCGAGCAAGTTTTTGGGCATTACGCTGCAGATGATCGCTATCACGGTGCTTTTTTTCTGGCCCTTCCTTGATCGGAAGGAAGAGCGGAACATTCTGAAGAGGCCGGTGCTCCTCGGTGGATTCATCGGAGCGCTTCTCGTGTGGATCGGACTCACGATATGGGGAAATTTTTAAGACAGAGTAGTGTCCTGTTCATCGTACTCGTTCTTGCCGTTCCTGTCCTGGCAGGGTACCGGGACATCGCGAGCAATGCGATCGTCAACCAGGCGGTTGTGGAAAGCGAGATCGAGAACCTGTGTCTGACCTGCCACGAGTCGGCCATGATGGACGAAAAACGCCGGAAAATCCCCGGTGAGTGGAGAGCAAGCTGGCATTTCCAGAATGATGTTTCCTGCCATAACTGCCACGGCGGTGATCCCCAGGACGCGGCTCTGGCCATGTCGCCGGAGCGGGGCTTCGTCGGCGTACCGAAGTATCAACGAGTGCCCGCGTTCTGCGGCACGTGCCACATCGGTATCCTGAAGAATTATCTCGCGAGCGGCCATGGAAGGGCGCTCATGGAGAACGGCAGCGGACCGAACTGCGTTACCTGCCATGGCGCGCATAACATTCAGAAGGCGACCATCGACATCATCAATGAAAATCGGTGCTCCCAATGCCACTCCTATGATCGGGCGAAGGAAATGAAACATGCCCTCTCCCGGACAGAACAAAAAATTGAGGATATCGAAGCATCGATAACCCGATTGAAAGCCGCCCGCGTGTTCACTGAGGAAGAGGACAAAGAGGTCTTCCGTACGCTGGCCGAATTCAGGACCCTCTTCCACGTCGTTGATGTGTCCCTCGTGAAGGACAAGACAGACGACTACCTGAAACGCCTCGGCGTCATCGACAAAAAGTTACAGGGGATATTCAGTGAACTCGATTCTCGCAGGAATTTCTCAGTCTTTCTTCTGCTTATTTTCGTTGGCATGGCGATTACCGGGTATCTCCTTTCAAAAACGTACTCCTGAGCTGACTTTTCACCCATCATTTATCGCGAGATCTCATGAATGATCCTGTCTTTCTTACATTGCATTGTTCTCAATAGCGAAAGAGGGAACTGATATGAACTCTTTGGTCCTTGCTTTACTGATGATCGTCGGCTATATCCTGGCCTATCATACCTACGGTAAGTTTCTTGCCCGAAAGATATTCAAGCTGAATCCCGAGGCCGTCTGCCCGAGCACGGCGCTCCGGGACAATCACGACTACATTCCTACACGCAAAGAGATCCTTTTCGGTCATCACTTCACGTCCATTGCAGGGCTGGGGCCGATTGTGGGTCCGGCCATCGCCATCATCTGGGGATGGGTGCCGGCAGTTCTCTGGGTCTTCTTCGGCTCCATCTTTTTCGGAGCGGTCCATGATTTCGGCGCCCTCGTCGTGTCCCTGCGGGCAAACGGCCGGTCCATCGGCGATCTTGCATCGGATGTCGTCAATAAGCGGGTCCGGACCCTGTTCCTGTTGATCATCTTCTTCGAACTCTGGCTCATCATCGCTGTCTTTGCCCTGGTCATTGGTATCCTCTTCACCTTGTATCCCATGGCAGTGATTCCCGTCTGGTTCGAGATCCCCATCGCCCTTGCACTCGGCTATCTTATTTACAAGAAAGGCATGGACGCCTTCTGGCCAAGCATTGCCGCAGTTGTCGTAATGTACGTGACCGTGATCATCGGCACCCATTATCCCGTTGATCTGTCTGCCATGCTCGGCATGAGCGCGAAATCAGCGCTGATCACGTGGATCCTCCTCGTTCTGGTGTTGAACGCGTGGCTGGCGTCGAGCCTCCCGGTGCAGACCCTTCTGCAGCCCCGGGACTACATTAATTCTCATCAGCTTATGGTGGCCATGGCGCTCCTGGTCGTAGGTGTGCTTGTGGCCCATCCGGCGGTTGTCGCGCCTGCCACCAACTTCGCGGCCCAGGGCGCGCCGCCGATATGGCCCTTCATCTTCGTGGTGATCGCCTGTGGGGCCATCTCCGGATTTCACAGCCTCGTCAGTTCCGGCACCTCATCGAAACAGTGCGACGCCGAATCCAGCTCCCTGTTCATCGGCTACGGCGGCATGATGATGGAAGCGACCCTGTCGGCCCTGGTGATCGTTGCTGTTGCCGCGGGGCTCGGCATGGGACTGACCGGAAAGGGAGGGGAGAAAGAGTGTAGACGGTGGTCGCCGTATCATT
>DMKB01000045.1 GCA_003454665.1 Nitrospiraceae bacterium
CTGGATCACCGTGGCCATGGTCGGTGCGCGGTCCGCGGCCATGGGCTTCAACCGTTGGGTCGACCGGGAGTATGACGCGGCCAACCCGAGGACGAGCGTGCGGGCCCTGCCCAAAGGGCTGGTGACCCCCCTTCAAGTCATGCTCTTTACGCTGCTCTCGTCGGTCGTGCTTGTTTTTGCAGCCTTCATGCTGAATCGTCTGGCATTCATCCTCTCGCCCCTTGCTCTGGCCGTCGTATTTTTTTATTCCTATACCAAGCGCTTCACCTTCCTGTCCCATGCATTTCTCGGACTCGCCATATCGCTCGCACCCATTGGCGCCTGGATAGCTGTTGCGGCCAGGATTGAGCTTCCGGCCCTCGTCCTCGGCGCTGCGGTGTTGTTCTGGCTCACGGGCTTCGATGTCCTGTATGCGCTTCAGGATATGGAATTCGACAGAAAAGCTGGCCTCCGTTCGATACCGCAGCGGTTCGGTATACGACGATCACTCTGGATTGCCCGTGCAGCCCATGGAACAACGATCATTGCCCTTATTGCGCTGTATTGTATGCTTCCCCTCGGATGGTTCTATCTCGCCGGCATCGGCATCGCCTTCGGACTCCTTGTATACGAACACCGGCTCGTGAAGGAAGGCGATCTTTCGAAGCTGGACATGGCGTTCTTCAATATGAACGGCTTTATCAGTGTTGCGATTTTTGTCTTTACCCTGCTTGATACTCTCGTTTAACGAAAGCGCAACGGTACCGGCGTGAGAAATTCGGGAGAGGTAGTAAGGAGGTCCATGTATGAAACGGTATGTCACAGAGGAAAGAGGGCGTTGTCTCATAACGGCGTCCCTGGTGTTGACGCTCGGTTTGTCACTCGCTTGCAACGCTGTGGGGACGGTACAAGCCGGTGATTTTGACGGCCTCAAAGAGGTGAAAGCGGTCTGGGACGTCAGGGTCTCCGAGGAAGACGTTTTTCAAGATAGAATGGACCTTATTCACCAGGCAGCCGATGTCCTGAAAAAGAACGGGGTGCGGCCCCTCTTCGTCATTGCGCTGAACGGTCCGGCGGTCTTGTTCGCTACCAGAACGCTGAAAGGTACGGCGGCGGATGGTGATACGATTGGCGCACTGCCTGCTATCCAAAAAATGATGGGTCAGATGCGACGCGACGGTATTCGCTTTGAGACTTGCGGCGTATCAATGAAACGGAACAAGATTTCTGAAAAAAATGTCATACCCATGATGGATGTTCAGGACCACATCTGGGCGAACATCCTGGCTCTTCAGAACAAGGGCTATGCTTATATGCCGGTTTTTGAACAATGAAGCGCCAGTGAGCAACGGGCGTACGGTCCTGGAAGCAGAAAGGAACGAGTCAGGTTTGAACTCATAGCAATTGAAGGAGGATATGCATGATATTGACAAACGTGGAAACAGTGCCGGGAAAGAGGATTGCCGAGCATTTCGGCGTCGTATCGGGAAGTACCGTTCGTGCAAAACACGTGGGAAGGGACATCATGGCGAGCTTCAAAAACATTATCGGTGGCGAGTTGAAGGGATATACCGAACTGCTGAACGACTCCCGGAAGCAGGCGACCGACCGCATGATGGAACAGGCACGGCAACTCGGGGCGAATGCCATCCTGAATGTCCGTTTTGCCACTTCCTCCGTAGCGCAGGGTGCATCGGAGCTTTTCGTCTATGGCACAGCCGTCAGGGTCGAATAGGGGAAAGGAAGCCCATATGGAACAGCTCATTACCTTTGTTGTCCTTATAGCGATCGGCTATTTCGCAGGCACTGCCGCTGAATCGAGGCACTACCGCTCGATACGAGAACGGGAACGACAATTCCTGAACCTTCCCGCCGTAACGGCAAGGAATTTTCTCGACGACCGTGAGGAGGTCGCAGGGACCATGCTGGTCTACGGCAATGTGGTGGTATCGCTGGATTACTTCAAGCGCATTCTGGCAGGCTTGCGTAACATCTTCGGCGGCGAAGTCAAGTCCTATTTGACTCTTATTGACCGGGCACGGCGGGAGGCGGTTTTGCGGGCCAAGAAGATGGCCGGAAACGCCGATATCATCCTGAACCTGCGCATCGAAACCTCGTCTATCGGTCAGAACGCTAACCGGAAAAATGCAGTCGGCAGTATTGAGGTGCTGGCCTATGGAACTGCAGTGACATTAAAAAAATGAAGTACACGCCGAAAGAGCTGCAAGACGATGTTACTATTTCTAATGCCTCTCCGCTGAAAGAATTTTTCGTTCTCTTAGGCGGCCTTCTCGGTATATTGCTGGTCGTGTATGTCGCTCTCGGTTTTGCCGTCGAACTGGTTGTGTCGAGACTGTCACCCGAATACGAGGAATTTCTCGGCGGATTCTTTGCAAACAGGTACGATCAGGGAGAGAAGTCAGAGCAGGAGAGACGATTGCAGCAGCTTCTTGACGACCTCGCGGGAAAGAAGGGGAAGGACGGCAGGAGGTATCGCGTTCACGTGGTGCAGCATCCGAACGTAAATGCTGCTGCCCTTCCGGGCGGTCATATTCTCATTTTCGATGCGCTTATCAGTGAAGTTGAGTCGGAAAATGAACTGTCCTTCGTCTTGGCCCACGAACTCGGTCATTTTGCCAACAGGGACCACCTGCGGGGATTCGGCAGAGGACTGGTATTGCTCGTGCTCTCGACGGCGGTATTCGGGCAGGACAGTTCCATCAGCGGCTTTTTTCTGAACTCATTGCAAAATGTGGAAGTGCAATTCTCTCAGCGTCAGGAGAAAAAAGCCGATCTCAGGGCAGTTGACTTATTGCAGAGGAAGTATGGACACGTCTCCGGGGCAACTGATTTTCTCGAGGATATCTCCAAGATGGATAAGAAGGGCCGCGTTGCGTACTTTTTTGCCACCCATCCTTATCCGCGGGACAGAATTACGGCTATTGAAGAATATATTGTTAGTCAGCAATATGTCCAGAAGGAGAAAACAGCACTGGACCCGCTCTTTCGGTGATGGCCGTCATCGCACTGAGCGAGGGTTCCTGACGGAAGGCACGTGATATCTGTTTGTAGCTCTCTACACCGTTCACTAAAGAAAGAAGGATGTCGAAATTCATGACAGTCAATACTCACGAACGAATCCTGAAGGCGCCACTTGCGAAGGTGGGAGAGCTGATCGATCGACTGGCTTCTCCTGATGACCCTTTCTGGCCCCATGACCGCTGGCCGGCGATGAAGTTCAACGGCCCCCTCGGCGTCGGGGTCGTCGGCGGACACGGTCCGATCCGCTACTTTGTCGAGGATTACTCGCCGGGTCGCTCTGTCTGTTTTCGGTTTACGGCTCCTCAGGGGTTTTTCGGGACCCACGCTTTCGAAGCCGACGAACTCTCTCCCGGGACGGTCCGGCTTCGCCACATCATCGAGATGGACCTTATTGGTCCCGCCCGGTTCTCCTGGCCTGCAGTTTTTGAGCCACTCCACGACGCATTGCTCGAAGATGCCCTTGACCGCGCCGAGGCCTTTGTTTCGAACCAGCCGGTACACCAGCGTGAATGGCCGCTGAAGGTCAAACTGATGCGAGGGGCTCTGGACAAGGGCCGGAAGGTTTTCAGCGTTCTGAAAAAAAAATGAGGAGAAGGGAAGAGGAGATAAACCGAACTCCCTACCAGAGTTAATCCATAATGGACGCACAGCCTCACGAGAAACCCAAGACCATCTATCTCAAGGACTATCGCCCGCCCGATTACCGTATCGACACGGCGAACCTTCAGTTTGAACTCGATGAAACGAAGACGCGCGTCAAGTCGCTCTTCGTGATCACGAGCAACTACGATCGCGCTAATGGTGTTCGCCCCCTGGTCCTGGACGGTAATGACCTGAAGCTCAGGTACGTCAAAATGGACGGCACGGTGCTCGAGACGGGCGACTATACCGTCGATGAGGAATCTCTGACGATCCCTCACGTTCCCGAACAGTTCACCCTCGAGATAGAGACGGAGATGAATCCTCGCGATAACACGTCCCTCTCGGGCCTGTACCTGTCGGGAGGCAGCTATTTTACCCAATGCGAGGCCGAGGGATTCAGAAAGATCACCTACTTCATCGACCGGCCCGACAACATGACGCAATTCCTCACCACCGTCATTGCAGGCCGGTCCACGCACCCGGTCCTCCTTTCGAACGGCAATCCCGAAGGCATCGGCGAACTGGACGGGAACCGCCACTTTGCCACATGGCACGATCCCTTCCCGAAACCATCGTATCTCTTTGCCCTCGTGGCCGGCGACCTTGCGCGCGTTGACGACGTATTTATCACCCGGTCGGGCAGCATGGTCAAACTCCATCTCTACGTACAACGCCATAATATCGACAAATGCGGACACGCCATGGCATCACTCAAGCGGGCAATGAAGTGGGATGAAGAGGTCTATGGCAGGGAGTACGACCTGGATGTGTTCATGATCGTGGCTGTCGATGACTTCAACATGGGCGCCATGGAGAACAAGGGACTGAACATCTTTAATTCCAAATATGTCCTGGCCGATCCCCAGACCGCCACGGACACTGACTTTCAGAACATCGAAGGCGTTGTCGCGCACGAATACTTCCACAACTGGTCCGGTGACCGCGTTACCTGCCGCGACTGGTTTCAATTGAGTCTCAAGGAAGGCTTCACGGTCTTTCGCGACCAGCACTACATGGAAGACGTTACCTCCCGGGGGGTCAGGCGCATTGGCGACGTCAACATCCTGCGCACCCACCAATTCCGCGAAGACGCCGGCCCCATGGCGCATCCGGTGCGGCCCGAATCGTACGTCGAGATCAATAATTTCTATACCCTCACCGTTTACAACAAGGGTGCCGAGGTCGTAGGCATGCTCCGTACGCTCCTCGGACCCCGGGGCTTCCGGGGGGGCACGGACCTCTATTTCGACCGCCACGACGGTAAGGCAGTCACGACCGACGATTTCGTGCAGGCCATGGAAGAGGCGACTGGCCTTGATCTTTCGCAATTTTCCCTCTGGTACTCCCAGGCAGGCACGCCGGAACTTCACGTAGCGCGCCGCTATGATCTCCAGGCCCGGACCTACACCCTCATCATACACCAGACCTGCCCGCCGACGCCGGGGCAGCCCGAGAAAAAGCCCATGCATATTCCCTTTGCCATCGGTCTCCTCGATAAAGACGGGAATGAATTGCCAGTGCAGCTCCCGGGTGAACCACGGGTTGCCGTCGGAACACGGGTGCTCGAGCTCCGGAAGGAAGTGGAGACTTTTGTGTTCACCGGCATCCCCCATGAGCCCGTGCCGTCGCTGCTGCGCGGTTTTTCCGCGCCCGTCAGGATGCAGCTGGAACGCATGGATGAGGAGCTTCTCTTCCTCATGGCATACGATACCGACGAGTTCACCCGGTGGGACGCGGGCCAGCAGCTCGCAGTCAAATTCATCATGAACCTCGTGGAAGATGTGCAGACAGGACGGGAGCTCAAGCTGAGTCGCGATTTTATCAATGCCTTCAAAAAGACGCTCGAGAACACGGCCATGGACAAGGCATTCCTTGCCATGGCGCTCACCCTGCCGTCGGAAACGTATCTTGCGGACTTCATGGCAGTCATCGATCCCACGGCCATTTATGAGGCAAGGCGGTTTGTTCAGAAGACGCTGGCCCGGGAATTGAAACAGAGCTTTGTGAAAACGTATGAGCAGAATAACGATACCGGACCATACCGAATCGACCAGGAGTCCATTGCACGGCGCACTCTCAGAAATCTCTGCCTTGCCTATCTTGCTGAACTTGGAGAACCGGACAGCGTCCGGCTCTGCGTGGACCAGTTTCTCTTCGGCGGCAACATGACGAACGTGATTGCGGGACTCGTGAATCTTGCGAACATGGACTGCCCGGAACGGGGCGATGTTCTCAGGTTTTTTTACGAGCGGTGGAAACACGATCCCCTCGTAATGGACAAGTGGCTGGCGATCCAGGCGTCGTCCCGGCTGCCGGACACGCTGGATGTCGTGAAAGGACTCATGGAACACCCGGCTTTCAATATAAAGAACCCGAACAAGGTGCGGGCGCTGATCGGCGCCTTTTCCCAGGGGAACGCCCTTCGCTTTCATGATGCGAGCGGTGCCGGGTATGCCTTTCTCGCCGACCGTATCCTGCAGATAGACCCCCTGAATCCTCAGATAGCTGCGCGTCTGGTGAATCCCTTTACGCAGTGGAAGCGGTACGATGAGCACAGACGGGCCCTGATGAAAGCCCAGCTCGAACGGATCGAAAAGACGCCGAAGCTTTCGAAGGACGTGTACGAGGTGGCGTCGAAGAGTTTGGCGTAAAAGAAAAACAGTGTTCCGCAAAGGACACGAAGAAAGGCCGGCACGGTACCGCATGATTAAAAAAGGTTTTTCCCGCGAGGTAAGGCCCGTATGAGAGAAGTTTCCAGGACCGTGTCCACCCGTGACAGAGCAACGATTTCGTACCGGGTCATCCGGGGGGAATCACCTCGACGGGTCATCATCCTCATCCACGGCATGGCGAGCAACATGACGCGGTGGTCCGAGTTTGTAGAAAAGACCGAACTTAAGGACTCCTGGGACCTGCTGCGGCTGGATCTGCGCGGCCATGCCCGGTCCCTGTATCGTGGAAAAACCGGCATGAAGGTCTGGTGTGATGATATCAAGACTATTCTTGACCACGAGGGATACGAGAAAGCCGTTCTCATGGGCCACTGTCTGGGTGCGAACATTGCCCTTCAGTTCGCGAACCGCCATCCCGATAATACTGCCGGCCTTATCCTGATCGAGCCAATGCCCCATGAGGCCCTGACCGGGGCGCTCAAGACGTTCCAGCCGCTGAAGCCGCTGTTTATCATCGCGATCCTGCTGATCCGTTTCCTGAACCGCCTCGGTTTGTATCGCCGCCATTTCACGCATCTCGATCTCCAGGAAATGGACCGCCGGACCAGGGTCGCCATGGCGGAGCAGGGGTCGGACCGGGCAATGCTGAAGCGATACGCCGTGCCCTGGCACGATCTGCAGCTCTTGCCCAGTACAAATTATTTTCAAGAATTTCTCGAAGTAAGCCGTCCGCTGCCGCCCCTTGCCGGGATTACCGCGCCTGTTCTCGCGCTGCTCTCTTCGGGAAAGCGGCTGAGCGATCCCGAGATAACCCGAAGAACACTCGAAGACCTGCCGGATTGCCGTATCGTGATGCTCGATGCCCATCACTGGATACCGACGGAAAAGCCGGCGGAGATGATGGAGGCCGTACAGCAGTGGTGTGGAAGACTCGCATAGCGCCGCATCGCTTTGAACAGTACCGCTCGTGAACGCCCGTGTCCATCTGGCAGCATTATCGTTCGTATTCATTTCCCTGATGCACCGGCGACATTTGCTCACCATTGAAAAACGTCATATCCATAAGCAGAAGGACTGATATTCCCGCCTTTTATGCAGACTGGTTCGTGGAACGGGTCAGGCAGGGCGAGGTGTACATCAAAAATCCCTACAGCGGTACATTCAGCTGCGTGTCTCTGAAACCCGGGGACGTGTCCTGCTTTGTGTTCTGGTCCAGGAATTACGCACCCCTTATCCCTTACCTCAAGACGATCGAGAAGACCACCAGCAACCTCTACTTTCACCTTACCATTACCGGCATGCCGGACAGCCTTGAGCACAATACTCCGCCTTATAAAGAAGCGGCGCATGATTTTCGTTACCTTGCAGGGCGGTATTCTCCCGAGCATGTCATGTGGCGCTTCGACCCGATCTGCATTACCGACAAGCTGCCCTTTGAGTTTTTTGAAGATAGGTTCGTCACCTGTGCAGAAATGTTACAGGGATACTGCCGAAATTGTGTTATCAGCTTTGTCCATGCGTATAACAAGGTATATGCAAATTTAAAAAAATATTCCGATCATATACTCGTGGATGTCCCTGAAGGGACGAGGAAAAACTATGCCCGGAGGCTGGCCAAGATTGCAGAGCGGTACGGCATTAAACTGCACGCCTGCTGTAATGACCACCTGCTGTCGGACAACGTCCATAAGGGCCGCTGCATAAACGGCGCTGACCTGGCACGCCTCTTTGCTGACCCGACGATAACGATACAGCTGGCGCCGACGAGAAGGGAATGCGCATGCACGAAAAGTATCGACATCGGAGCCTACGATACGTGCCCCCACGGATGCCTGTACTGTTATGCAAACGCAGACAAGGAAACATCGCGAGCGGCTTTTGTGAGGCAGGATAGTCGGTGGAATGCGCTCGGGGCGAATGTGGATGAAGCATCAGAACGTGATGAACACAGACAGTATCGTCTGTTTTGATAGGCGTCAGGATAATTTCCCCGGTTACTCTGGCGTAGTGCTGGACTAACTATTTTGGGAAAAACTTTTTTACGCTGCATCTTGACATGAGAATATCATGGTTTCATGGTAGTATTTTATAATCGGCGGGCCGGGGAGTGATTCGCGCGTGGCAGCCATCCTCCCTCTCAGCGCAACAGGGCCGGCAACACTATAACTGCGAGGTAGCTTTATGTTTAAAGGAAAACGTATTTCTCTCGGCCTCTCTGCTCTCTTGATACTGCTTTGTCTGCTCCCTTCGTGCGCTTCTGTTCGTCCCGACGATGTGCAAGAGTATCGAAACTTTCCGGAATACCAGGGCTATTTGCCCCTTGTGCCCGATGGCAATGGATATAAGGTGCGTTCCGACTGGGTTCTTCCCGTCAAGGACTCCGACGGGATCGAGAGCATGGCATTGCCGTCTTCTCCCGTGGAAGCCGAGCAACGGGTACGGTCGCGGGCGCGAAGAGAGTACTATAAGAGCATTGGACTGGCACCATTGCAAATAATCGCCCTTCCTCTGCTACTAATCCATGATCCGATTGAATATTTATTTTATCATGTAGACCCGGTAGAAAAAAGAGAACGCTTTCGAGAATTTGCCGGCGTGAAGGTTGATCTCCATATCGTCGATGGCCGGGGTGCGGAAATTCCCGACGCCGGTGTGTATGAGCTTTCCTCGCCATATAGGTTTCACTCCTATGCTGACCTCCAGGGGCTCAGAACGTTCGGGCCGTCGACAGTGAGCTACTACGAACCAGGCAAGAAAATGCTCATGCTGAAGGCAAAACATCTCCCTGCCCATCTCGGAAGAAAGATAGAATGGAAAAAAGGAAAGACGAGGACATTGGGAAGCATGGATAGCAGTTTTCACCGTGCCGAACGAGGAACCGGCCATGTCGCGTATACGAGCCATGTTTTCGAGCGATTTGCCCTATATAAAGACAGGTCCGTCTGGCAATGGCCGACGTCTCCTCGCGATATGACCCTCCATTTTTTTGCATGGGCTCCGGGATATGATCCGAAACGGTACTCGGTTTCCGGCGTAAAGCCGAAGAGTACCGTAACTGCTGAGATTTCGTTACGACCGTTGCCGGACAATAAAAAAATACTACAGGCCGCCAAAAGATTTGATGAGATTATTGATGTTTTCGTGAAGGGTGAGGAGAAGACGATCTTTAACGGATGGAGTTTGAATAAACCCCTGTACATCAGCAAGTGGTTTTTTCCTGCAGGCGAATTCGAGTCGGCCAAAGAACAACTCTTTGCATGGAGTGAGGACGCAAGTCTCCCGACCTACTTTCGATGGAATGTGTACGAACTGTTGCGAGACGTTCATCGGGTAACCCAGGATGAAGAGATAGCGGTGCTTCTCAAAAGGCCCGAGGCGCGTTCAAAACCCTATTTTCGCTCTGTCCGCGAGGGCCTCTCCAATCCATGGGTTTTCTCGTGGGACCTGTTTCTATGGGAGTCAAACTTATGCCCCGGGAAAGGGTCATCTGCCGAGTTGGACCGTCCCAGCCCTTCTGCAATGGTCATTGCAGAGGCACGATCATTGCTTAAACGGGGAGAAGCGATTGATCCCCGTGATCCTCGGCTCCAGATCCTCAGGGCGGCCATTGCCCTTGCCGATGGCGATCGGGCGCGGGCGCTGCCACTGTTGCGGTATGTCGATCACCACTATTTTTTTGAACTCTATTACCATTGTAAGCTTTCTTACTATAATTGACCGTGAGAGAGCCTGGTTGCATGTGCGCAATGAAAGCACGGAGCCATACCGTTGTTTCAACAGCGGAATCGCTCTGACTGCCCAGGTTCTGAACATGCTTCACTGCAGATCGTCCGGTCCGGGTCGCTTGCCCGCCCACGGTAAACAGGAAAGCAGTGCACGTGGAATCTCTGTCAAGCAGGTGACGTCCATGCCCAAACTATCGATTTTACTGAGGGAAAAGGCTTGACACTGTATAGAGGGATGGTGTAATATCACAAGCCTGCACCATTTGGCAAATTGCCTTGTAATATCCGAGGGTTATCTGTACTCTCCCATGATAGGAAACGCGCACACTATTGAGTCCTTTTTTTCACGATAAGCAGACAGTGACAGCGCATTACCCATTCACCATGTAGCAAGGCATGAGGAGCCTTTCTCCGGTCAGCCGGTCACAGGAACATTGATACTATGAAAAAGGACTCGACAAAGATTGCTCTCGTAACTGGTGGGAGCCGCGGGATCGGTCGCGCAATCGCTTTACGGCTTGCGCAGTCCGGATTTACCCTGTGGTTGACCTATAAGGGCAACCATGAGGCCGCGCAAAACGTAAAATCCGAAATTGAAGGCATGGGCGGCGTGTGTGAGCTTCTTCCTTTCAATGTCGCTGACTACGAAGAGACGGAGGCCGCGCTTGCGGAAAAAGTGGAAACACGCTCCCCGGATGTCCTCGTTTACAATGCCGGAATATCCCGGGACAATCTTCTGATGTGGATGACGCGGGACGAGTGGGATTCCGTTCTGTCGACGAATCTCGACGGATTTTACAATGTAACGCGAACAGTGCTTTTTTCGATGCTCAAAGCAAAAAAAGGACGTATCGTCGTTGTCTCTTCAACGTCAGGTCAGATCGGACAGGCTGGTCAGGTCAATTACTCGGCCTCGAAAGCAGGGTTGATCGGCGCGGCGAAGGCCCTTGCCCGCGAAGTGGGGAAAAAAAATATCCTGGTGAATGTCGTCGCCCCTGGATTCATTGAAACGGATATGACGGAGAAGCTGCCGAAGGAGCAGGTGCTGCCTCTGATCCCGATCAACCGGTTGGGAAAACCTGAGGATGTGTCATCGGTCGTGCACTTTCTCTGCACGGAAGAGCACATGTATATACACGGGCAGGTCATCGGCATTAACGGCGGACTGGCAATATAGGTTTTTCCGGTGTTCCGGTTGTCGACCGGCTTACCTCTGGAGTGGATGGTTGCATGAGAGTATTTGATGATATAGTCGTCGGTAGCGGCGTCAGCGGACTGACCATGTCGCTTCTTCTTGCCATGAACGGGCGGAAGGTGCTTTTGCTCGAGAAAAACCCCCGCATCGGAGGGTCCCTGTCGCGGTTCTCGAAGAAGGGCGCGCCCTTTGACACGGGATTTCATTTTACCGGCGGCCTGCAGAAGGGGGGACTTCTGTATGACATGCTGTCCGTGCTCGGAATCCGTGATGCAATCGAACCGGTTTTTTTGAGCGAAGATAATGCGAATAGTTTTTTTATCGAGTCTGAAAACAGGACGTATAACGTACCCTACGGCATCCAACGGATGAAGGATCAGCTGAAAGAGTATTTCCCGAAAGAGTCTGCGGCGATCGACGGGTATTTTGACAGGGTCCTTGACGTGTGCGAGAAGACCCCTTCCATGAACCTCCACTCGCTTACGGCAAACCAGAGCCATATAAACGAAGACTTCATTGCGCTCGAGGAAGTGCTCAACGGACTCACCGACAACAGGTCCTTGCGGGCCGTGCTTTGCGGATTTGCGATGTGCTACGGTGTGCGGCCGGACGAGATCTCTTTTGCGAATCACAGCAGGATATGCATCGGCCTCTATGAATCGGTTGCCCGCGTCCGCGAGGGAGGCACTGCCTTCGAAAATGCCTTCAAGAAAAAACTGACAGAGTACGGCGTAGACATTGCCTGCAATACGCATATCGTGGAGTTGGCGGACATTCACGGCAAAAAGGTGGGACGCTTCATTCTTAGCTCGGGTGAAGAGGTAACGGCACAAAATTGCATTTTTACGATACACCCCAAAGAGATTCTCAAGGTTTTGCCCCAGGAGTACTTAAGCCGGGCTTTTCAGGACCGGGTATCATCGTTTGAGTCCTCCACGGGCTTCTTTTCCCTTTTTGCCTTGCTCGACGAGGGACAGGAAGAACCGAATTTCGGCGAAACGATTGTATCGATTCTTCCCCATACCGATATCACCCGGCAACTGGATCCCCCCTCTCAGGGGCCTTCTGCACTCGTCGTCATTAAATCCCGGGAAGATGGAGGGGACAAAAAACAGAATGTTATCTGTGCTCTCGAGCCTTCCTCGCACGAGCACGTTCAGCAATGGAAGGACACTACCGTAGGAAAAAGACCCCAGGCGTATCTTGACTATAAACAGCAGCGCATTGATGCAATGACGGAACGGATATTTTCCGTCTTCCCGAATTATAAAGGGCATCTGCATGTCGTTGATTCCGCATCGGTGCTGACCTTCAGGGACTATCTGAACAATTATGACGGGTCCGCCTATGGCGTGAAGCAGAAACTCGGCCAGTATAATCTCAGGGGCAGGCTGCCGCTCCATAATCTGCACGCAGCCGGGCAGAGCGCTCTCCTGCCGGGAGTTATCGGAGCAATGATGTCGTCATTTATTGTGGCGCGTGCCCTGATACCAGAGGAGCAATATAACGGCTTTTTGAGAAAGAATGTATGCAGTTGAAACGAGTCGTAATAACCGGTGTCGGTGTTGTTTCTCCCCTCGGAAAGGGTCTGAACGCCCTGATAAGGGGAATCGAGGAAGGCCGCAGCGCAGTGCGG
>DMKB01000382.1 GCA_003454665.1 Nitrospiraceae bacterium
CCGGTAACGATGACCACTCTCTTACGATCGTGCTGAACCATCGGTAAAATACCCCTCGCTTTTCAGCCGCGAAAACATCCTGAGCGCCTCGTCGATATCCTCATCGGAATGGGATGCCATGACCGTGGTCCTGATCCGCGCGCTGCCATCGGCCACCGTGGGTGGCCTGATGGCCGGGGCAAACACCCCCCCCTCAAAAAGAGCGGCCCCGGCGCTGAGCGCCGCTTCCGAATCGCCGACAATGACCGGGATGATCGATGATTCAGAATCGCCGGTACGCAGGCCGATGGCATGCAGTCCCTGCACGAAGCGTTCGCGGTTATGCCATAACCGTGCCCGTCGTTCCGGTTCGGCTTCCACGATATCGAGGGCAGCAATCGAAGCAGCGCAGACCGCAGGCGGCAGCGACGTACTGAAGATAAAGCTCCGCGACCTGTTGAGAAGGTAGGCAACCACATCCCCGTCACCGGCCACGTACGCGCCAAAGGACCCCAGGGCCTTGCCGAGCGTGCCCATCTGGACAGGGACCTTCCCCTGAAGACCGAAGTGCTCTACCGTGCCTTTTCCATTCCCGCCGAGCACGCCCGTGGCATGGGCATCATCAACCATAAGCACGGCACCGTGCTTCTCCGCAAGCGAGCAAAGTTCAGGGAGGGGGGCCAGGTCACCGTCCATACTGAATACGCCGTCCGTCACGATCAGCCTTCTTCCAGCACGGGCCGTCTTCTTCAGGATTTTTTCCACCTGCTCCATGTCCTTATGGGCGTAGACATGGACCTGCGCCCTGCTCAGCCGGCACCCGTCGATAATACTCGCATGGTTCAGGCTGTCGCTCAGAATCGCATCACCTGCTCCGGCCAGGGACGGGATCATACCGGTATTCGCGGCATAGCCGGAGTTGCACAGAAGCGCTGATTCCGTACCCTTGAACGCGGCGATTCTTCGCTCCAGTTCCTCGTGGAGAGGGCTCGTGCCGGAAATCAGGCGGGACGCGCCGGAACCGAAGCCGAACCGCTCCACGGCTGAGCAGGCCGCCGAGGCAAGTGCAGGATGGCCTGCCAGTCCGAGGTAATCATTGGAGCACAGCAGAAGCACCTTCCTGCCCTCTACGGTGACCCATGGCCCTTGGCCGGACTCCACGACCATCGGCTTCCTCAGGAGATGCTTCTGTTGTAAGGTGGAAAGTTCCTCTTCAAACATGATATCACCGAACTACCTGACCGGCGATCCCTTGGCTGTTTCCAGAGCACGCAGGAACTCATCAGGGCTGACCTCGGGCCTGCACAGCCCCGGGCTGTCAATCAGCACTGCCTCGGTCCGCGTATAGGCCAGGAATGCAGTCTCATCAAACCTTTCCTTTGAGACGAAATACGCTCTGCCGCCCTTCGCGTCACCGAAATCCTTTAAGGAAGGAAACCGTACGTATCCCAGAACAGGAGAAGCAACATAGCCGGCAGTATAATCAGGATCATCGGACCAGCAGAGTTCCGCGATGAGTCCCGGCGCAAAGGCGCCTTTTGTGGCGAGGGCAAGGGCTTCGCGGGTGCGAACATGGGACAGTCCTCTCTCTTCGAGTTTCCGCGCTGTTTTTTCTTCTTCTCCTGCGCTCCAGCCGAACCGGGTTACCCGAACGCCGCGCTCCTGGTCCGCCTCGAGCCGTTCCCCGGTCCGGGCATCGATGATCATGGCGCCGCGCATATTCTCCCCTGACGGAGCAGCGCCGCGGCTGATAATGCTGATCGCCTCCGCCGCCGCTCTCCGGGAAACGCCCGTGTACGTCAACACTGTAACAGCCGCTGCTCTGCCGGCCTCCATGCCGGAAAGGCCCAACGTAACCACATCGAGTGCCCGCAGCGTTCGTATCGATACCCCATCCAGGCTGTCTATACTCAGCACAATCTCGTCAGGCCCGGCGGCTTTCCCCCTGGCGCGGGAAAGGAGATCATGGATAAAGGCATCGACGCGATCTGACGGTACTATTCCTTCGGCGCCGGAAACGTGCTTTCCGCGGACTGATGCGCTCATACGGATACTGTAAAGATTATTTTGCGGCATAAGAGTAGATCAACGATGTCCCTTCATGGGAGCGGCGAAACAAAGAGCGGGAGCACCTGTGCCCGCTGTTTTCCTTCACTCGCCGACGTGCAGTCCGAGGTCT
Organism: Nitrospiraceae bacterium; assembly: GCA_003454665.1. Lineage (GTDB taxonomy): Bacteria > Nitrospirota > UBA9217 > UBA9217 > UBA9217 > UBA9217. The sequence goes on from DMKB01000382.1 coordinate 2,159, forward strand.
TCGATCATCTTAAGATCATCGGCAGGATCAAGGCCGGTGGTCGTGAGGTAGTTACCGATCATGAAGCCGTCGGCGCCGGCCATGAATATCAGGGGATGGAGCTGTCCCAGGGCGGTTCCCCGGCCGGCACAGATGCGGATCTCCCTGTCAGGCAGGATCATCCGGAAGAGGGCAATGGCATGGAGCGCCTCGATGGGTGCAATTGTGGTCCCCCCTTCCAGGGGCGTGCCCTGGATCGGCATGAGAAAATTGATCGGCACGGAGTCAACGTTGATTTCCCGAAGGGACAGGGCCATGCTGATCCGGTCTTCCATGCTCTCTCCCATACCCAGGATGCCGCCGCTGCAGGTGGAAAGCCCGAGCGAACGGGCATGCTGGAGCAGGCTGATCCGCTCGTCGAAGGTATGGGTCGTGCAGATCTGTGAAAAAAACGCTCTCGAAGTCTCGATATTGTGATGATACCGCTCAAGCCCCGCGTCTTTCAGATAAGCAAGCTGCTTCTCCGTAAGGGTCCCAAGGGTGGCGCATGGTGAGAGGCCTGTTTCCCGCACCCGCCTGATTCCCTGTGCGATCGACTCCAGGTCCTCGGGGGAATCGATGCCGCGCCCGCTCGTCACAATGCAGAACCGCTTTGCACCGTTCCGCTTCGCGCCTTCCGCCGCCCCTGCCATCTCGTCGACGTTGATGAGGGGATACACCGGGGCCGCTGTGGAATGGTGGGTAGACTGAGCGCAGAACGAACAGTCTTCGCTGCAGGCGCCGGACTTGGCATTGACGATTGAACAGATGTCGACGACCGTGCCGCGGAAGTGCTCCCGCACCCGGTTCGCCCCGGCAAGGAGGTCGAAGAGATCGGCCTTCTCAAGGGCAGCGAGCTCCATCGCTTCGTGATGATCCAGTTGTTTTCCCTCCAGGATATCGTCCACGACAGCAATGACTGCATTTTTTACATTAGTTTTCATAGACATAGCTTTAACATGATCTGCCTCCCATTGTCAACCTTTTTCTGGGGTTTAGGTTAACAATAAGTGCCCCATTAATAAGCATCTCTTGGGACACAAGAAAGATGTCCGGAAATCAAAGAGAAGCGGACAGGGTAAAAGAGCAAAGCATTTCATCATGACACAAAACAACGCAGAGATGCGGCAAGGCCCCGTTACTCTCCATAACCATCGGACGCTCAGCCGGAAACCGTCCACGCCGACGGTATCCGCTACACGACCGGTGAATGCCATGAATTCATGAGCGCGCAATGCCGAAGCGTTCTCGGTGATCAACGGGGAATACCTATCTCCATAAAAAACAGTATTTCTTTCCCGTTTTTGAAACAAATCACTCTTGACTTTACTGATGAGAATGGAGTATATTTTAATCAGTCGAATGTAGTTCTCTCATGAAGGCGGAATCCGTTTATGATGTTCGAGAAATTTACTGAACGCGGAAGAAAAGTGATCGTCTATGCCCGCGAGGAAGCCGAGCGTCTTCAGAATGACTATCTCGGTACCGAACATATTCTCCTCGGCACGCTTCGGGAAGAAGACGGCATCCCGGTTTCTGTTCTTCGTAAAATAGGGATCGACATCGACCAGCTCCGCACGGAAGTAGAGCGTAATCTTCCTGCAAGCGGTAACACCCTCACCTTCGGCGACATCCCCTTCACCCCGCGAGCCAAAAAAGTTCTGGAGTACGCAGTCGAGGAGGCGCGGCTGCTCGGTCACAGTTATATCGGAAGCGAACACCTTCTTCTCGGACTCATCCGCGAAGAAGAAGGGATCGGCGGCAAGATCCTGCGCAGCTTCGGGGCGAACCTCCTCGGCAGCCGCCAGCTGGTGATCAATTATCTCCGTCGGGCGGCAACCCAGGTAAGCACGAAGAAGAGCGCAACGCCCGCCCTCGATGAATTCAGCCGTGACCTCACCCAGCTCGCCAAAAGCAGCAAGCTCGACCCGGTGATCGGCCGCGATACCGAAATTGACCGCGTTCTGCAGATCCTTTCTCGCCGCACGAAGAACAACCCGGTGATTATTGGTGAACCCGGCATCGGCAAAACCGCCATTGTAGAGGGACTGGCCCAGCGGATCGTCAGCGCCGACGTACCGGAAAACGTCCTGAACAGACGCGTTGTTTCACTCGACCTCGGCGCCCTGATCGCGGGAACGAAATACCGCGGCCAGTTCGAAGAGCGCCTCAAGATCGTGATGAAAGAAATCGTCCAGGCGGAGAATGTCATTCTCTTTATCGATGAGCTTCATACCCTCGTCGGCGCGGGAGCAGCAGAGGGTTCCATCGATGCATCGAGCATGCTCAAGCCTGCGCTTGCTCGGGGAGAAATTCAGTGCATCGGCGCGACGACGCTCGACGAATACCGAAAGCATATTGAAAAGGACGGCGCGCTCAAGCGTCGTTTCCAGCCCATATATGTTCAGCCTCCCGGCGTGGAGGAAACCATCAGCATCATCAAGGGACTCCGGCCGAAATACGAAGCGCACCACAAGATCAAGATCGACGATAATGCCATCGTTGCGGCCACCCGGCTGTCAGACCGATATATAACCGATCGCTTCCTTCCCGATAAGGCGATCGACGTGGTCGATGAAGCAGGCGCACGGGCGAAACTGAATCGGAACACCTACCCGGCCGAAATCAAATCGATCGAGAAGAAGCTGAAGAAACTCGAGCAGGAAAAGACGCTCTTTTCGCGGATCAAGGACTATGTAAAAGTAGAATCCATTCACGAAGAAGAAGAGCGGTTGCGGGAAATTCTCGACGGGATACACCGGGACTGGAAGGATTCCCAGGAAAAGAACGTTCCCGTTATTACCGAAGAGGATATATCGGTGATCGTATCGCATATTACGGGGATACCTCTCGTCCGGCTTGAGGAAAAGGAGACCTCCCGTCTCCTCCGGATGGAAGAGGAACTGCACAAGCGGATCGTCGGCCAGGACGACGCCATTGCCGCGGTCTCCCGGGCGATCAGGCGCGCCCGTGTGGGGCTCAAGACGCGGAAACAGCCCATCGGCTCATTCATCTTCCTCGGCCCTACCGGCGTGGGGAAAACCGAGCTGGCGCGTACGCTTGCCATGTTTCTCTTTGACAGTGAGGAAGCTCTTGTTCGCGTCGATATGTCCGAGTACATCGAGAAATTCAGCTCCTCCCGGCTTGTCGGGGCGCCCCCGGGATATGTCGGCTATGAAGAAGG
>DMKB01000184.1 GCA_003454665.1 Nitrospiraceae bacterium
GGAAGGAGAGGTCTTTACCGGCGTTGCGGCATTCAACCATCACTATGCAAGCTGGGGCGCCGCGGCAGGCCTGGGATCCAAGCTGGGGGCCTTTGTCCAGGGATCGGCAAACATGATCCAGAGTTACGGTATTCCCCTGAACATTGCCCTGGCCGTGATGGCAGTGTTCATTGTATCCTTCGCAGCCACTACCGTGGATTCGGCTACCCGCATCCAGCGGTATGTGATCGTGGAGCTGGCGACCGCCTACAAATTCAAACCGCTGCAGGGTCGGCAGGTGGCGACGGTGTTTGCGGTCATCACCGCCTTTCTCCTCGCCTTCTATGACGGCAGCGGGAAGGGCGCATTGAAGCTCTGGCCGCTCTTCGGGTCGGTGAACCAGCTCCTGGCCGGCCTTGCCCTGCTCGTGACCACCATCTATCTGGCACGTCGGAAGACGAACATCATGTTTACTGCGGTGCCGATGGTATTCATGATCATAATGACGGGATGGGCCATGGTGTATAATATTAATAAATACTTCTCTGAAGCGAACTGGCTCCTCTTTGGCATCGGCCTGGCGGTGTTTCTCCTGGAACTATGGATGATCCTGGAGAGCGTGATCGTGTTAAAGGACGTGTATAGCAAGGAAGTGGGATTGCCGGCGGCGGTAGCGTGAAGTAGACTCAGTCGCCATGCATGTTGTGCACTGATTGCCTGCGCAGTGAATACTGCGCAGGCAATTTTAGTTTGCCTGGTTTTTCTCCATCCATTCTTTTCCTGAGACACACAGAACATAAGTACGGTATCGTGAAATGGAATGCGTAGCCCCCTGTCCTCCCGGTCCAGAAAGACGAATAGTTCCGCACACCTTCGCGCAATTGAGAGCCCTACGACGTATCATGCCGGCCGTCGGAACACCACACCCGTGCCCGCAAGACCGAAAACAGCTTCCGCTTCGGGCTCAAGATGTGTATAATAAGTATGGCCCGTCCAAAACTACCCGGTACGGAAAAGCAATAATTTTTGACACGGATTTGCGCGAAGCAAGCAATTCAAGAGGTCACTGCCATGACAGAACTGTTGAAGTCACTGAACATACACGCGTCTCCCTATCTCTACGCGGCGCTCGCCATCATTGCCGTGGTGGTGGTGGCAAAGATCGCCGACTTGTTTGTCAGGAAAGTCCTGATCCGGATCGCAGGGATTACCAATTCGGACATCAATAAGAGCATTCTCGAGACCATTCACCGCCCGCTCTATTTTACCATTATCCTGTCCGGCGCCGTTTACGTCATTGTCTCTCTCAAGCCGCCTGATATTGCGCTTTTCTATCTGAAAGGTTTCATCTATACGGCGATGACCATCCTCTGGCTGGCTGCCGCAGCGCGGATCAGCAATGTGGCTATCGTGACCATCGTACATCGGGTCTCCGATGTGACCGGTTTGAGCAGGGACATCCTGCTGCTCATCGAAAACCTGACCAAGATCGTCATCGCCATCGTGAGCGTTCTGCTGCTTCTGTCCATCTGGGAGGTGAACATCACGCCGCTCCTGGCGTCCGCCGGTATCGCCGGTGTGGCCGTGGCGCTTGCCGCCAAGGACACGATCGCGAACTTCTTTGGCGGGATCAGCGTGTTCGTGGACCGGCCCTTCCGGATCGGGGATTATATCGTTCTGGACCAGGGTGAGCGGGGAGAGGTGGTGCACATCGGTGTCAGAAGCACACAGCTCAAGACGCGGGACGATATCATGATCACGATCCCGAATTCGATCATCGCGAACACGAAGATCATCAATGAGAGCGCTCCTATTCCCAATTTTCGGGTACGCATCCCCGTCTCCGTGGCCTACGGCAGTGATATCGACCGGGTTCAGGAAGTGCTGACAGAGATCGCGACTCAGAACGGGAATGTCCTGGGCGAGCCGACACCGAGGGTCCGCTTCCGGGAGTTCGGAGAATCATCCCTTAATTTTGAATGCCTGTGCTGGGTAAAGGAGCCTGCGCTGCGGGGATTGACGATACACGAATTGAACTGCAGCATCTACAAGAGCTTTCATGAACTGGGGATACAGATTCCTTTTCCCCAGCGGGACGTGCATGTTTATAAGAAATGATTTTCCCGGGGTCATAGCAAAGGATGGGGAGATATGACTTCTTACTTCCACAAACTGGTCTGATTATAGAAGAAGGGTTTCAGCACATTCATGCTGAGTATCTGCCCGACCGGTTTCAGCACCTGGCCGGAACGGGACTTGCTGCCGAGGCATTTTTTGCAATAGGGATGCACGACCTTGAATTTTTTGAATCCCTCGACGATCTCTCCCAATTGAGGAGAGGAGAGTACTTGCCGGAGTGACGATCCGTGCAGATTGCCTACCGTGGTGCGGCCGTTGAAGTCGATGCAGCAGAGGACCACATCGCCGTTATGCAGGATGGCAAAATGATCCCGCATGCCGAAACAGTAGCCGGCCAAGGCGTCTCGAATGCTGCTCTTCTCCGAGGCATCCTGCCACGTCTTCAGAAGATAGGTCTCAAAGAACACGTTGGGGTATACTTCAACGACGTTCCACTTGTAGACGGGGAGTTTCCGTATCTTGCCGATGGCCCTTTTTTTTGTCGCTTCGTCTACGCCGAGCAGGTCATACACCTGTCCGGCCCAATGGTTGAAGGTCGCATGCAATTGGCTGGTCGATGCGTTGATCCGTGTGTGGTTTATTTTTTCAGCCATTTCCTTCGAACAGAATCGAGTGTTCAAGAACCGGAACTTGAAAATCGAATCTTTCTTGGCCGGTTTATAGGCGGCGAAAAACTGCAAAACGCCGTCGACATATTCCTCGAACGAGAGTTTCCCCGCTTTGCGCTGGGAGAAGGACTCTTTATCGGGCGTCTGAAGTGAGACATCCACCTGATAAAGATCGTAATCCAGGAGACGTTTGCCTATTGCTCCGCTCAGCGATGCACCGTTTGTCGTCAGCCCGACCTGCATCTGTTTCGCCTTTGCATGATCAAGAATCTCGAAAAAATCAGGGTGGAGGGTGGGCTCTCCCATGACATGGAACGTGATCTTTTCACAAATTCCTTCTGCTTTTATTTCATCGATAATGCCCTTGGCGAGGCCGGTATCCATGTACCCATAGGACCGTGTCATCTCCTCTTTCGGGCAGAAGGTACAATTGAACGTGCAAATATTTGTTAATTCAATGTGCACCCGCTGCAGCGGTATCTCGATATGCCCGAAGGCTGTTTTTGTTTGTTTTTGCGCCATATGAAGTACCTTCGCTCCTGTCCTATGCTGCCCTTGATCATACAAGAAAATGTGCGAAATATCCAGTCATTTTCGTCATTCCCCACAAGCTTCTCTGCTGCTTCATGGGCTCAGTTTGCGAACTCAAAGAATAGGAGGTACAATAGAGCATAAGAGACGAATGTTACTTTCATCAAAGTGAGGGCACCTATCATGAAACGATTAGAGAAGAAAAATGCGGTAATTACCGGAGGAAATAGCGGTATCGGGCTGGCGACGGCGAAGGCATTTGTTGAGCAGGGGGCCAGGGTCATTATCTTCGGCCGGAACCAGAAAAGCCTGGATGAAGCCGTCAAGACGATCGGTGGCGGCATTCTGGCAGTCAAGGGGGACGTGGCGAACCCGGCAGATCTGGATATTCTGTTCAACAGGGCAAAAGAAAAGTTGGGCTCCCTCGACGTCTTGTTCGTAAATGCCGGCATCGGCAAGTTTGCGCCCTTTGAGTCGATAAGCGAGGCTTTTTTCGATGAAGTCATGGCTGTGAACTTCAAAGGGGCCTTCTTTACCGTCCAGAAGGCGCTGCCCCTTCTGAACGAGAACGCGTCGGTTATCCTGACCACGTCCATTACCAACCAGATCGGCATGCAGAACTCGAGCGTCTATGCCGCGAGCAAGGCCGCCTTGCGGTCGCTGGCGCGGACCCTTTCGGGAGAGCTTGTCGGCAAGGGAATCAGGGTGAACGCCATCAGTCCAGGTCCCGTGGCAACGCCGATCTATGACAGAATGGGTATGCCGAAAGAGGCGATGGACCAGATGGCAAAGGGGATCCAGGAGCAGACGCCGATGAAACGGTTCGGAAATCCCGAAGAGATCGCGCAGGCAGCGCTCTTTCTCGCAGCTTCTGATTCGTCGTTTATGCTCGGCGCAGAGGTCGTTGCAGATGGCGGGATGAGCCAGCTGTGAGGGTGCGGGTCCGTTGACCGAGGTAGCGCTGGGCGGGCGTTACGTCATCCCCGACATGGTGCGTGATCCGGTAAGGATACTTTCGTATACATCGAGATGGCACTGCGCCATGATATCCTTGGTGTAATGGGTACGCACCGTCTGCCTGCCGGTATAGCCGAGCCGATTTGCTACCCGGGGTTCGGCAAGGAGATGGTCGATCCGCGATGCCAGGGTCTCAAAGTCTTTCACTTTTATGACGTATCCGTTGACGTCGTCCATAATGATCTCGGGCATGCCTCCGGCATTCGTCACGATCATCGGCCGTTCAGAAGAGAGCGCTTCGAGCATGGTCAGCCCGAAGGGCTCCGGCACTGATGACGGGTAGATGCAGACCTGGGAGAGGCTGTACAGTTCGGGCATTTCCTCGATCGAATAGACGTTGATGAACACATGGTCCTGCAACCCGAAGGTCTTGACGAGGTCGACGAAATAGGCGATCTCCTTCTGCTGTGCCTGTTCCCAGTCAATGATGTTCTTCGTCCCTGCCATGACCAGGAGCGCGTCAGGAAATCGTTCCTTCACAAGCCGCAACGCCTTTATGCTGACGTCGCATCCCTTGGCCATGCCCATTCTCGCAGGATGGAAAATGATCCTTCTTCCTGCCAATTCGGGAAACTTTTCTAGCATTCTTGTCGCGTCTACATCGGGACGGAAAATATCGGTGTCGATGCCGTGGTGAATAACGGTTATCTTGCTGTCGTCATATCCGACGCCGGTGAGTTCTTTTTTGATGTAGTGACTGACGGCGATTATGTGGGCCCAGCGTATCTCCCTCGTAAGTTTCAGAAACAGGATGTCATCCCATACATTGTGGGCGGTAAGAATGAGCGGTACGCCTTTCCGGGTCGCGATCTCATCGAGAATTTTTACGTGAATCTCGCTGAAGTAATGCATATTGTGCACATGGATAATATCCGGCTTCACGGTATCGAAAAAATCGGCATACGTTTTTGTAATTTCCTCTTCGAGGGCCTCAAGACCTCTCCTGGCGAGCCAGTTGAGGTCAAGGTGCGGCGTACGATATACGTCTACTCCCTTATAGCTAACGTGGTCCTCTTCCCCTTCAACTGACCCCGTCAATAATCCAACTCGATGCCCTCGTTTGACATACTCGGGAAGCAAAATAGTCAGGTGTGTTTCCACGCCGCCTATTATGGGAGGAAATCCCCAATGTATCTGCGCGATATTCAGATTTGTCGCCATGTTTTTCCTCCGTTTCAGTAAAGTCCTCGGGTATCGTACACGACTTTCTTCTTGAACTTTTTGTAGAAGCTGATTTTCTTGTTTGCCTGCAGAATGCGCGGGATGCCGTAGACCCGTACCGGTAGTCGTTCGGTTTTCTTTTTCGAATCGAACGAGAGGCTTACTTTCTTTTCATCAATATGGACAACAATATCAAACCCCTTGAATTTTATGGAGCATGTGATGCTTTTCCAGCGTGAAAGCAGTTTTGGGTTGATTGTAAGCATTCCGTTCTTGATGCGCACCCCGGCAAAGCCATGGACACAGGCCATCCAGACGCCTCCGAGGGAGGCAGCGTGTACTCCCATGTCCGTATTGCCGTATACATCCTTCAAATCTGCGTATGCGGCCGCCTCAAGGTAGTGGTGCGCCTTGTGTTCTTCGCCTACTTCTGCTCCGAGGGCTGCATGGATTGATGCGGAGAGCGAAGAGTTGTGTAATGTCTTCTTTTCGTAAAACGCATAATTCGTTTTTTTCGTTTTCAGGCTGAACAGGTCAGAGAGCAGGAAGAGTATCATGACCACGTCGGATTGCTTGACATATTGTGTTTTCGATATATCCCCTATTGCCGTCGGGTACAGAGGCATTGCATTGTGGTTGAGTTCCGGGGGAGGCATTTTTTTCCTCTTGAAGTAGCCTTCAAACTGCTCTATCACGCCGGTATCTTTGGCTCGGGGGATAAAGAGCTGCGCGGCGATCTGCCGCCACCGTGTGATTTCAGATGCTTTCACGTTGATCTTTGCCATTAACGCTTTTACCCTGGCGGGATATGCCCTCTGGAAAACTTTACAGAGCTTTGCCGCAGTAGCAAGGTTCCACTGGGCAAGGAAGTTCGTATAGGCATTGTTGTTGACGTTTTCGTGAAATTCATCGGGCCCGATTACCCGTTTGATATCGTATCGCTTTTTTCCTCGGTTCAATACCGCCCTGCTTGCCCAGAATCGCGCGGCCTCGAGCATGATCTCGAGGCCGTAATCCAGCAGGAAATCAACGTCGTTCGTTGCCTGATAATACTGGAAGACTGCAAAGGCAATATCCGCGGTAATGTGATGCTCTTGCTCCATGGTCAGGACGCGCTGAATTTTGCCGTTCCCGTCCTTGAACCATGAAGGCGTTGTTTCCTCACCCGTATCAGCGGATTCCCAGGGGAACATCGCTCCCTGGAACCCGAGTTCCTTTGCAATGTATCGGGCAGGGCCCAGCCGGTTGTACCGGTACAGGAGAAGGTTCCTGGCTACAAGCGGATTGGTATAGATAAAAAAAGGGAGGCAGAAAATTTCCGTATCCCAGAAAACATGGCCGCGATAGCCTTCTCCGGTAAGGGCCTTTGCTCCGATACTCACGTCATCACAGTTTTCCGTTGCCGCTATAAGCAGATGGTAGATGTTGAACCGGACGGCCCGCTCGACGGCCGGGTCGCCGTCTATCTCAATGTTTGCGTGCTTCCATTTTTCTTTCCACGCTCCGCAGTGTTCCCGGTAGAGTTGTTCAAACCCTTTTTTCACATTTTTTGCAACAGCCTTAGCACAGAATTGTTCTGTCTGCTCCACGGTGCCGCGCTGTGAAGTGTGCAAAAACAGATAATTGGTTATGCAGGCAGTCTCGCCTTTTTTAAGGTCAAGAGTAAATGTCCTGTGCGGGGCGTTCTGGGATTTCCGCCCCCGTTTGATGATTACCTGGCGGGCATAGACGATAAAAATCCCCTTTTCTATCGTCTTGGCGGACACCGAGTATGCGTTGCCGATTTTTTTTGATTCGACGATATTTACGTGCTTCTTTTCCCCTTCGGTGACAAGACCCATGTTAGTAATTGACGTGTCGACGGCACTGCTGAACGTCAGTGAGGCATCTTCATCCAAGGGGGTGATGTATATCTGCATCACGGCCATATTTTTGTCGTGCATGCTGAAGAACCGCATGGACTGATAGTCAAAACGTTTTTTCCGAGCATTGGCAAAGGTGGTGCGCCGGGTCAGAATTCCCCGGTACATGTCGAGGATGCGCTTGTGGCTTACAATATCCATGGCCGTTACACCAAGTTTCTCTCCAGCGATGCTGATCCGAAAATCGATGGGGTTCGGCGCATTCACGAGTTCCGATACGAGCGAGCGGGCGCCTTCATAGAGTCCGGCAAAGAACGTCCCTGGGCGACAGTTCGGGGGAATTTCCTCCAGAATTGCACGGCTCCCTACATATCCATTGCCGAGGGCAAGCTGAGTTTCGTGAACGTTCTGCATTTCAGGGTCCCAGCCGGTTTCGAATATTTGCCAGTGCGTGTCGGACAAGTAATGTGCAAAAAAATCTTCCATAATTATTAATCAATGCCTTTCGAAGGAGGGATTGCAGTTTCGCATAATGCATTTCTGCGAGATCGTCGTCGGCTCAATCCGGTTTCCAAAGTCGCGTCGACTGATACCGCCACGTAAGGTCAGTTTCGAAAATGTTCTTTTTTTTCAATAATATTAACTATAATATATAATTTACGAATTGTCTATTCAGCGACGGGATATCCGTGACTTTCGCGAGTTGACGCACTGTTCAACTGATTGCAATAAGTAACACTATCGCACGTATGGTGGGTGATGATGCCACGGAAAAGCCTATCGACGTTTTGAGCGGATCACTCTTGACTTGAAATGAGGGAAAAAAATGGTTATAGTGTGACGTCCAGCAGCAGAGACGAGTGACGGGCCGGCAAAGCCGTGGCGAGGTAGGAGTATAATGCAAGAAAAGCGTGATGAATCGATTATTCGTGAGTTCAGGCGGCGCAAGAGCCGCCAGTTTTATGCCGTTGGCATGGTACTGTTTCTTCTCGTTGCCATTCTCTGGAAACACAGCCATCCCGGGCTCCTTCTCGGGGAACTGTCGAAACCGGTTGTACTCTTTCTGGAGGCGGCGCTTGTCGGCGCGTTTTTTGCTTTCTCAGCGTCGAACTGGAGATGCCCGGCCTGCAACCACTATCTGGGACCGAACATCGCCCAGGAGTACTGCCGGAAGTGCAGGAGCCGGCTTCAATAACAGGGGAGCAAGAGTCCGGCCCCGATAGTCCAAACCGGAACATTACGTTTTTTTCTTCCCCGCGGTGATCAACACGGTTTCGTTCATTCTTTTCTCTTTCACGCCGCTGAATCCTGTTTTCGCAAGCCACCCTTTGATTTCCCGCGCGGTATAACTTCTTCCGGCATCGGTGTTTACGAGCATATTGACGGCAAACAGGGCTCCCTGCACCGGCGATGTCCGCTCGTTGTCGAGCGAGAATTCCTGGATCACGATCTTGCCGCCGGGAGCCAGGGACGCCCGGGATTTTCTGAGGAGGGAAAGGATCTCCCGCTCAGACAGACTGTGAAGCACCTGGCTGATGAACACGAGGTCGTATCCCGTGCCGATCGGATTTTTCAGAAAATCCCCTGCCATGAAGCGTATGTTCCTGGCGCCCGCGTTTTTCGTTATTTTACGAGCAATCGCGATGGCATCGGGAAGGTCAAAGAGCGTGACGTCGACGCCCCTCCCGGCCATTTCCCTACTGTAGGTGCCGGGCCCCCCGCCGAGGTCGAGGGCAGACCTGACCCCCTTCAGATCAAGAGCGTTGACAACATCCCTGACCCGCAATGAAGCATTATTGTTCATGGCGTTGATAAAAACGCGGTAGTTCTCTGCCTTTCGCGTTGGCTTCCCTTTTTTGAGCGATTCGTCGAGGGCGGACCAGTTCTTCCAAAGGGTATCGGCATGGCGCACCATGTCTCCCTGGTAATACGGTGCGTCATCGACCAGGAAGTTCGCCGCCATGGGCGAGGTTCTATACTTCCCCGCGGCCTTTCTGAGCAGCCCGATGGCCGTCAGGGCGTCGAGCACGATTTCCGTGGCACGCCCGTCGGTCTTGAGGATTTTTGCCGCTGCCAATGCACTTCGAGGGACCGTAAGGTGGTTGAATATGTTGAAATTATTCGCCGTCAGGATCAACCGCGATACCCAGAAGCCGCTCATCATTCTCCTGAACTCCATTACCTGTTCCAGCGCCTTCTTTGTCATCGAATACCCCCTTTTCATTTTTATCAGAAGATATTATAATAGGCCATTGAATGTCAACCAAATTCATTGATCTCATTCTCGGATTATGAACGGTGACGTATCGCACAACGGAGAGCATGAGGAAAGGGCCTAGCAGTTGCCTCCCGGTGTCCTTTGGGCCCTCTGTGTGTATCCTTATTTATCAAGGGAGATAACAATGCCGAAAACTGCACTCGTTTTGAACGGCTGCGGCGCGAAAGGCGCCTTTCAGTTCATGGCCGAAAAATACGCCCGTGAAGTGAAGGGGCATTCGTGGGACATTATCGCCGGCGTCTCCGTCGGCGCCCTGAACGGGGCGATGCTGGCCATGGGAAAATACCGCCGGTTGGAGGAAATCTGGAACACCATGTCAGATGAAAAGCTTTTCGGCTACAGGCCGAAACTCTGGCAGTTCACCAAGCTGGCCTTCGGCGGAAAGTCGATCTTCAGCAGCGCCCCGCTCTGGCGGCTCATCGACCGGGAAATAGAACCGGGCAAAATCAGCATCCCCTTGCGGATATGCACGGTGTCACTTCACACCGGTGAATATCTGTATTTTACGCCCGAGGATCCAAACTTCAAGAAGGCCGTTCTCGCTTCGACGGCCATCCCGATCGTCTGGCCTCCGGTGGACATCTCGTTCCGTTTCAAGGGCATGGTGGACGGTGCGGTCAGGAACATAAGCCCCTTCGGCGATGTCCTTGACTTCGAACCGGAAGAACTCATTATCATCAGCTGCAACCCCCAAAAGCCGCCGCGAATAGACTGGCCGCCCCGCAACATTCTGGATATCGGCAGGCGCGCCCTCGAGCTCGCCTCTCACGAGATATTCGTTACGGACTGTGTGGAATTCATGCGCATCAACATGGTCGTCAAGCAAGCTGAAAAAAAAGGACTGGAACTCTGCAATGAAAAAGGAAAGCCCTTCAAGTACTACTCCTATACCATGATCTCGCCGGACGAGCCGCTCGACGACGCACTGGATTTTTCCCGCAAGGCCATCGAGCGGTCCATGGAAGCGGGGTGGGAGAAGGCGAAGCAGGTGCTGGGATAGAAAAATTTTCCGTTGCCTGCGCTTTTTTTGCTATAATACAGAAGACGTCTCATTCGTTACAAAGCCTTTCGCACTATCCTGTCACACCTCAATCGAATGAAGCATGTGTTGTGCCGGTTCTTTTTGCGATCTGCAGGTATCGTTAAGCTCATTTTGTGCAAAGCGTAGTTGCCCACTCTCATGGGGAATAATCATATCATCGGAGGATACTATGAAAATCAAAAGGAGAGATTTTTTGAAAGCGAGCGTCGCTGCCGGGGCAGCGGTAGCAGCTAACGGCCCAACCCTGAACGCCTTTGCCATGGGACAGAAAGGCGGGGCAATCGGCGAGACAGCAGGGGACTGGAAACCGAGCTCCTGCCAGGGCTGTACCACCTGGTGTCCTGTTGAGATTTTCGTGCAGAACGGCCGGGCCGTCAAGGTGAGGGGAAACCAATACTCCAAGCAGAACGATGGTTTTGTCTGCTCGAAAGGGCATATCTCGCTCCAGCAGCTCTATGATCCTGACCGCGTCAAAGTCCCGATGAAAAGAACGAACCTGAAAAAGGGGAGAGGAATCGACCCGAAGTTTGTGCCCATCTCATGGGACGAGGCCCTGAACACCATCGCCGACAGGATGATGGAACTCCGGAAGACCGGCGATCCCGAAAAATTCCTGCTCATGCGCGGAAGGTATACGTACATGCGAGACACGCTGTACAGTGCCCTGCCCAAGGTCTTCGGCTCTCCTAACAGCATTTCCCACAGCTCCATCTGCGCCGAGGCCGATAAGTTCGGCTCCTATTTTACCGAAGGGCTGTGGGACTACCGGGACTACGACCTGAGCCACTCGAAGTACGTGGTCCTCTGGGGCATGGATCCCATCAGCAGCAACCGGATGATTCCTGCGTCCATCAAGCGGTTCGGCGATGTGCTGGACAACGCAACCGTGGTGGCCGTCGATCCGCGGCTCAGCACCGCGGCGGCGAAGGCCCATGAATGGCTGCCGGTACTGCCGGGAACGGACGGCGCCCTGGCCTCGGCGATCGCCCATGTGATCCTGAAAGAGGGGCTGTGGCACAAGGAGTTTGTCGGCGATTTCAAGGACGGGAAAAACCGTTTCCGGACAGGCAAAACCGTCGCTGCGTCCACGTTCGCTGAGAAAGAGACGAACGGAGTCGTCGCGTGGTGGAACATCGAGCTGAAGAACAAGACGCCCGGATGGGCCGCGAAGATAACGGGTGTGCCGTCAAAGAAGATCACCGCGGTTGCAAGGGGGCTGGGCAAGGCAGCGCCGCATGCCATTGTCTGGCTCGGCCCCGGCGCTGCAATGCACGTCCGCGGGGGATATACGGCCATGGCAATCCACGCCCTGAACGGCCTGCTCGGCTCGATCGACAACAAGGGCGGTGTCATGCCGTCGGCCAAGGTACCGGTCAAGAAGATCCCGAAGTACAGCAAATACCAGGACGAGCTTGCGAAGAAGCATTCCAAGAAGCAGAAGATCGACCAGAGAGGATACCTCACCTTTCCGGCTCTCAAGAAGGGCAAGTCCGGCGGTGGGGTGGTTACGAACAATGTGGCGCAGGCAATACTGGATAAAGACCCGAACGAAATCAAGGTGGCCATCGGTTACATGAACAACTTTGTTTTCTCGTCAACGGGAACGGGACGATGGGAGAAGGCCCTCGAAAAAATTCCCTTCTTCGCTCACCTGACGACCAATGCCTCGGAGATGACCCAATACGCCGATATCGTCCTGCCCTGCGCTATCACGAAATACGAAAAGCTCGGTTTCCTCAAGACCAAGGCCAACGGCTATGCCACCTGCACCCTGGTGCAGCCCGTGGTAAAGCCCCTGTGGGACGTGAAGATGGACGAAACCGAAATTCCCTGGCTCCTCGCCGAGAAGCTCAAGGAACGGGGATTCTCGAATCTTTATGATTACTATAAGAATGAATTTAAAGACCCCGAGACCGGCAAGAAGCCCGCAAACGGCAGGGAATTCACGGAATACAGCCTGAAGATCATGACCGCGCCGCTCTGGGACGGCAAAAAAGACGTAGGCGGCGACACCATCAAAGGCTGGGAAGAGTTCAAGAAGCGGGGCATGTGGAATTCCAGCCATTACAAATACAAGAAGCGGTGGGGCGGCAAGTTCGGCAAGGATTCCGTGGACAAGAAAACGGGAAAGACAAAGACGAAGGGGACGAAGACCCACAAATTTGAGTTTTACAGCGAGACGCTGAAGGAAGCCCTCGGCAAGCATGCGAAGAAGCACAAGACGACGGTGAACGGCGTACTCAAGGCATGCAACTACACGGCGCGGGACGAACGGGCTTTCGTGCCCCACTATGAGCCTCCCTACCGGCGCGGCAGCAAAAAACGGTACCCCTTCGTGTTCATCGATTACAAGTCCAAGCTCAGCCGGGAAGGCAGAAGCCAGAACACGCCGTGGTTCCAGGAGTTCAAGCATGTGGACCCGGGAGATCAGGGCTGGCAGGACCTCTTGAAGATAAACCCGAAGGATGCCAAACGTCTAAAGATAAAAGACGGCGACACCGTGAAAGTGACGTCCACGGTGGCCAGCATTGTCGTTACGGCAAAACTCTGGGAAGGCATCCGGCCGGGAACGGTCTCCAAGGCATACGGACAGGGCCACTGGGCCTACGGCCGGGTGGCGGCCGAGAATTATGACGCAGCAGTGCCCCGGGGCGGCAACAACAACACGATCATGCCGGCAGACTATGAACGCCTGAGCGGTTCCACGGCCAGGAACGGCGGGTTCACCGGCGTCAGAATACAGAAAGTCTAAGAATGACCTGCGCTGACAAAAGGAGGACGAAAAAATGAATCGCTATGCGATGGTGATAGACTTACAGAAATGTACCAGCTGCGGGGCCTGTGCGATAGCCTGCAAGACGGAAAATAATACGCCGAACCGGTCGAAGGGCCAGACCTTTAACTGGGCCGATTATATCCATGAAGCTAAGGGCAGGTTTCCGAACATGGAGTTTAGGACCATTCCCGTTCTCTGCAATCACTGCAGCGACGCTCCCTGTGTCGAGGTTTGTCCGGTGACGCCGAAGGCGATGTTCAAAACAAAGGACGGCATAACCATGCATAATGATGAACGGTGCATCGGCTGCCGGCGGTGCCAGCGCGCCTGTCCGTACAGCGCACAGGATGTGGATAAAGATAAAGCGGCGTACAGCGTTATCAGTTTTAATGATGCCTCCAGTGAACCGCACGGCTTCTACAGAGACACCAAGGAGTTGATCAAGGGCTGCACGGCATCGGGAAAGGAGATCGCGAAAAAGGCCGGCTCTCTTCCTCCTGACCATAATCGGTACTCCCACCAGGACTACGAAAGTGTGCGGAGAAAGGGTATCGTTGAGAAGTGCATTTTCTGCGAGCATCGGGTTAAAAAAGGCGATCAGCCCTACTGTGTTGCCTCCTGCCCGGCGAAGGCGCGGGTTTTTGGCGATGTGAACGACAAAAAGAGCGACGTGAGCAGGCTGATTAAAAAATACCGTCCCCTCAGCCTGAAGAACAATAAAGGGGCATTTCTGAAAGACCAGGAGAAGGGCACGCGACCCCATGTGTATTACGTAAGAAGTTTCAAGGCGCGGCCTAGCAAGGCTTAGAGATTGTTCGGGAGAGGGAGCGGACGACTTCCTCCGGTGATGGTATCCCCATTGTTGCAGTCGCGAACGAGGTGAACGTGGATAGTCAAGGATTTATTGGACGGGAAAAGACGCGGGGCGATTGCTACCGATTTCTGGCGGCCTGTTTTTATCAGCCGGAAAATGAAGTATTGTTCGGTGAATCGCTTTTAAAAAACCTTGATGCGTCAATAGCGCTTATTTCCCCCGAGGCAGCGCTCTTTTCCCGAAAGCTGGAGCGCGCGGCTTCGCGGTACAGCGATGAAGAGCTGCGGGTGGAGTATGCGCGGCTCTTTGTCGGGCCCCATGATCTCAAGGCTCCGCCCTACGGGTCCTTGTATCTGGACACCGGGAGGAGGGTGATGGGAGACTCCACCCTTGAGGTCCTGGAGCGGTACCGCAGGGAAGGGCTTGCCGTGGACAGCGATTTCAGAGAACTTCCCGATCATATAGCGGTAGAACTGGAATTTATGTACTATCTGGTGTATAAAGAAGCGGAAGCGCTGGAACGATCCGAGCCGGAACGAGCAATGCATTTCATCCGTGCCCAGGATGAGTTTTTACGTACAGTCCTCGGCCAATGGGTCCAGCCCTTCTGCAGTGCGATAAAAGAGCATACGGATAACGAATGGTTTGCCGCCCTTGCCGATTGTGCCGCAGCGTTTGTGATGTATGAGCATTCACCGGATCACATCCGCGCTTCACATCGGCCGATGGTCGCGAAGGGGTGAGCATATGCCGAGCAGAGCATTACGGGAAGCTGATTTCAGCGCAGTATCATCTCTTGCAATAGATCAGTCGAGATGCCTGAGGATGCGGTTTAATCAGCACTCCTGCAACCGGTGCGCGGAGTCGTGTCATGGCCGGGCCATTTCAATACAAAACGGCCTGGAAGTAACGAATGACACCTGCTCCGGCTGCATGCTCTGCGTATCAGCCTGCCCCTCCGGTTGTTTTGAGATTCGACGGCTTGATTTTTATTCTGTATTGTCCCGGTTGAAAGGGATTCCTTCCCCTGTTTTAGGGTGCAGTGATGAGCCTTGTGTTGTTGCCCATGAAAAGACCTGTTGCCTCGGCTTTTTATCGGAAGAACATCTGATGGCACTATCCGCATTTCTGCAGCAGCCGGTGCAGATCAATCTGACGGCATGCGCAGCGTGCAAAAACGGCTTTATCGTGGAGGTGCTGAAAGGGAGACTGGAAACGATTCACGAAAAGACCTCTGCGGCAATCTCGAAGAACATTGTATTGGTCGAGGAGGAGGCAGAACTCGTGTTTCGCGATGTCTTTGTCGGCCGGAGAACCTTCTTTAAAACGATAAAAACCCTGGCAATGAGGAATGCAGCGGCGTTGTTTCCCCCTGAGACGCCGAAGAAAGGAGTGTCGGCATATTCCGGAAAAAAGGTGCCCTTCCGGAGGGCATTGCTGAACAGGATACTGCCCACGCTCTCCGGAGAAACGTATGGGGAGGTGCTAAAGCATTTTTACTATACTGCTTCCGTTGACCGGCTATGCGACGATTGCTTCAGTTGCGTGGCCGCGTGCCCATCCGGTGCGTTCACGACGGAACAGAACGAATCTGAAGTCTTTCTGCTGCACAAAAGCTCCCTCTGTACCGGGTGCGGCCTGTGCGTTGGCTTCTGCATGAACAAGGCTATACAGATAACTCCCGGTTACGCGAAGGGCAGCCCCCATGCCTTCTCCAGGATCAAAAAGGAGAATACCTCCCGGCAGGTCCAGAGCTCTGTCGCGTAGCGTGCCGGAGCATCCTGTGGCGGGACAAGATGGTCGATGGAGGAAATGAGTATGATGGATTTTGAGTCCCTGTTAAATGAATCGGCAAGAATTCACGGGCA
>DMKB01000025.1:0-3937 GCA_003454665.1 Nitrospiraceae bacterium
GTAGTCAGTAGTCAGTAGTCAAAAGAGTATAGCGCTTCTCCTGTCTCCTGGCTCCTGTTTTCTGACTCCTGATGTATCTATTCTTTTATCGTCTTCTTCGCCAGCATCACGGCGCCCACCAGCCCGACGAGCAGGATAACGGACGCGATCTCGAAGGGAATAAGATATCTCGTGTACAACGCTATGCCAAGCGCCTCGGCGCCGGCGCCGGTCTGCTGAACAGACAGCTCCGGGTTAACGGGAAACGATCCGCGCAGGAGCAGGAGCACGACCTCACCGGCAATGAGGATGCCGAACCCGGCCATCCATGGCCAGAAACGGTGGGCCCGGGAACCGAGTTTTTCCTTGTCCACGTTCAGCAGCATCACCACGAAGAGGTACAGGATCAGGATGGCGCCCGCATAGACGATAAGCTGCACCGCGGCGAGGAACTCGGCGTTCAGGAGCACGAACACGCCGGCGATGTGAAAAAACAGGAGCAGCATGTACACAACGCTATGGACGGGATTCCTACGCGTTATCATGAGTACCGCCGACAGCAGGATCACCGCGGCAAAATAGAGGAATATCCCTTTCAAGAGCATCCCGGTTATCCTTTCCCCCCCATGTATTTGTCTCCTATTTTTACGAGACGCTCCTTGGTATAAAAAGCGTCTTTCCGCGACGTACAGGCAAGCTCGAATTCCGGCGTCATCTGTATGGCCGACACGGGGCAGGCGTCGATGCAGAAACCACAGAACACGCAGCGCAGCAGGTTCAGCTCGTAGGAACTCACGATTTTTTCGTGGTCGGGCCCTTCGGCGGTGATGACCGTGATGGCGTCCGCGGGGCAGACGGCCTCACAGAGGCCGCACCCGATGCACCGCTCCTTCTGGCCCGAGTCGTCGCGCCGCATTGCGTGCAGGCCCCGCGACCCGGCGAAGGGTTTGCGCTTCTCCCGCGGATACTGGCGCGTGACCGCCGGTTTGAGCATGGTCCTGAGGGTAAGGGCCAGGCCTTTCCCTATCTCGATCAGAAATACGGTGTTGAACAGCTTTTTCACGCGACCGATCATAATCCGTTACCTCTTTTTAGAGAAGCCCCATCTGCTTCATGACCGCCGTCGTGAGCAGGGTAGCAAGTGAAAGGGGCAGCAAAAATTTCCAGGAGAATGCCATAAGTTGATCATACCGGAGCCGCGGGAGCGTGGCCCGGAGCCAAATGAAAAAGAAGAGCAAAAAGTATACCTTGCCGAGGAGCCACAGGACCGGCGGCATGAGCCTGAAAAGACCGTTGATCCAGCTCACCGGCGGCATACCCCCGAGCCAGGTGTTCGGAAGGATCTGCACCGGCATCCAGCCGCCCAGGAACAGGATGCTGACAAGGAGCGAAATGACCACCATGTTGGCGTACTCAGCCATGAAAAACATGGCAAACCGCATGCCCGTATACTCGGTAAAGAACCCGGCCACCAGTTCGGTCTCGGCCTCGGGAAGATCGAAGGGCGCGCGGTTCGTCTCGGCCACGCCCGATATGAGATAGAGGAGGAAGGCGACCGGCCCGACGGGGAGCACGATGATGAACCACTTCTCCGACTGGGCGTTCACGATCTCGGCAAGATTGAGCGAACCCGCCAGAAGCACGACGGTGATGATGGCGAACGCCATGGGGATCTCGTAGCTGATCATCTGCGCTGCCGAGCGGAATCCGCCGAGGAGTGAATATTTATTGTTCGACGCCCATCCGGCCATGATCACGCCGTAGGTGCCGACGCTCGCAAGGGCGAGGACATAGAGTATACCGACGTTCAGATTGGTGAGCCAGAGGGGGACCTTGTTGGACAGAATCCCGTAAAAATCCGTGGGAGGACCGAAGGGGATCGCAACAAACGCCGCG
This sequence comes from Nitrospiraceae bacterium, assembly GCA_003454665.1. Classification (GTDB taxonomy): domain Bacteria; phylum Nitrospirota; class UBA9217; order UBA9217; family UBA9217; genus UBA9217. The sequence goes on from DMKB01000025.1 coordinate 1,876, forward strand.
ATCGACATGATGAGGAGGAGAACCGGCGCGAGTGAGAACAGCCATTTGTCGGCCTTGGCCGGAATGATGTCCTCTTTGAAAAAGAGTTTCACCCCGTCGGCGATGGGCTGAAGGATCCCGTGCCAGCCGGTCATCATGGGCCCCATCCGGGCCTGCATGTGCGCCAGCACCTTGCGCTCCATATAGCTCAGGTACGCGGCGTTCAGCATGATGAAACCAAACAGGACCGCAACGGGAATAATGAGACTGTAGGCGATATTCGCCACCTGATCCATAACCGTCATACGCCGCCCTTAGACCTCCACCTTGATGTGCCGTATGGTTTCCAGTTCCCGTGAACGGGTAATCATGACACCCGAAGAAAACAGCAGCCGCTCCGCGGTGATTACTTCCTTGACCGAATCGGAGAAGAGCGAAAGGTCAGCGTCCGTGCCGGCAAGGGGTGATTTTTCTTCCGGCCAGCATGCACCGATCGCGAGGTCGGCATACATCGGCACCACGGACCGTATCTCGTTCATGATGTCGCGGACGGAACCGTAGTTCATCGAGCCGCCCATTTTCCGTGCTACGGCCTGGATGATTTCCCAGTCCGGCTTCGATTCCCCGACGGGCTGCTCCGCCCGGGAGAGCCGCTGGAGCCTCCGTTCAACGTTGGTAACGGTCCCCTCTTTTTCCGCGCTGCTCGCCGCCGGGAGAACCACATCGGCGAGCTTGGCGGTATCGGTCATAAAAATGTCCTGGACAACCAGAAAATCCAGCCGCTGGAGCACCGCCTGGGACGGGGAATTGCTCCCCACCGGATCGTCCCCCATAATGTACAGCGCGGCAACCGTGCCGGAAGCTATGCCGTTCATCATCTGGATTGCGGTCATGCCGGGAGTGTCCGGAAGGATCGCATCCCACGAGCCGGCAAAGGAAGCAGTCGTGTCGGTATGTATCTTTTGATAGCCGGGATAGTAGTCGGAAAGCACCCCCATGTCAAGGGCTCCCTGGACATTGCTCCGGCTGACGAGTGGATAGTACGTAACGTTATTGAGAAGTTTCGCAAGATCCTTGATCCGGCTGGATTCCGCATCGGACACCTGAGCGGGTACGATCATCGCCACCCGTTCGGCCGCTCTCAGGTGGTCCGCGGCCGCTGCGACTGCCTCGTCTTTGCCGGCCTTTGCACCGGACAGTGCCGAGACCAGCTTTCCGAGGGCGTCTTCAACACTGAGGGGCAGCATGACGGAAGCAAGCTTATTGAGTTTGCTGTAACCCGTGTTGACGAAAATCAGGCGTCTTCCTTTTCTGCTCACGGCACGGATGATCTCGATACCGGTGAGGGGATTGATTTCCGTCGTGTCCTTGTCGAGCACGAGGATGACGTCGTTCTCGCCGATCCGGTTCAGCTCGCCGGAGAAGAACGCCCCGTTCAGGCCCTTGGGGATCTTGAGCCGGGCGAGCATGTCGACGTTGTTCGTCCCGACGACGGACCGCATGAACTTCTGGAATACGTAAGCGTCCTCGTTCGTGGTCCGCACGGAGCCGAGTCCGCCGATGCTCCCGGCGCCGCGCTTGTTCCGTATCACCTTGAGGTTCGTCGCGATGACCGACAGGGCCTCGTCCCAGGTGCAGTCCACCAGTCTGTCGCCGACCCGCATCTTCGGCGTGGTGAGCCGGTCAGGATGGTGGATGGCGTCCCAGCCGAAACGCCCCTTGGAGCAGAGGTAGTTGTTCTTTGTCGGGCTGACACGCACGACCCTCCCCTCGCGTGTCTCATAGTTCATGGTGCAACCGCAGCCGCAGTAGTTGCAGACTGATTGCGCCTTCTCAAGATTCCATACGCGGGCTTTATACTTGAACTGTCTCGTCGTAAGCGCACCCACGGGACAGATCTCCACGCACTCGCCGCAAAATTCGCAGTCAAGGGGCCGCGCGAATTCCGCGCTGACCCGCGAGTGTCCGCCCCTCCTGGTGAACGCCAGCTCACCGACGGCGTTCTGCTCCCTGCAGATCCTGACGCACTTTCCGCACAGGATGCAGCGGTTTACGTTCCGGTCAATAACGGGTGAATCGTAGG
>DMKB01000025.1:3974-13565 GCA_003454665.1 Nitrospiraceae bacterium
CCTTGTCGCAGACGGGGCAGTCGAGAGGATGGTTGATGAGCAGAAGCCCGAGGATGTCTTTTCTCGCCTGCACGATCGCCGGCGACATGGTATGGATCACCATCCCGTCGGTCACCGGGGTGGTACAGGCCGGAAACTTCCGGGGATTGCCCTCCACCTCAACGAGGCAGACCCTACAGGCGCCGTAGGGATGCAGTTTGTTATCGGCGCAGAGGGTCGGAATGGTGACGCCCACGGTCTTTGCCGCCTTGAGTATGGTAGCGCCGGCGTTTACCTGCGTTGTTTTCCCATCGATCGTTACGGTAATCTGCATTGTGTCCTGCCTTACGTTGCGAAATAATCACGGTAATAGGAACGGCACGAGAAAATATAATGTCAAATTTCAAAGTTCAAATGTCAAATGAATGTCAAAAAACCAAGCTCGAACATTGTATTTTTGAACTTGGGATTTCATTTGAACTTTGAGCTTTGACATTTGAACTTATTGTCCAATTCCTTCCTTAATGCAGCACCTTCCGGCATTGTTCTTCCCTGCCGCATCCCCTGCCGTTGACGCACTGCTCGTAATCGCTCCGGAAGTGGGCGATGCTGGACAGCACGGGCTGTATCGCGCCCTCACCGAGGGGGCAGAAGCATTTTCCCCTGATACTCTCGCAGATACTGAGCAGGAGATCGACGTCGTCCGGCTTGCCTTCACCGCTGAGTATCCGGCGGTACACCTTGTAGAGCCAGCCCGTACCCTCGCGGCACGGGGTGCACTTCCCGCACGATTCATGCTCGAAGAACCTGATCAGGACGGCGGTCACGTTGACCATGCAAGCGGTATCATCCATCACGATCACCGCTCCCGAGCCGAGCATGGAGCCCGCCGCCATGAGCGAGTTGAAATCCGCTTTTACATCCAGATGGTCGGCAGTCAGCATGGGAGTGGATGCGCCGCCGGGAATGACGGCCTTGAGCTGTTTCCCGTCCTTGATACCGCCGGCATGGGTGTAAATAATCTCGCGGAGCGTGGTGCCCATGGGAAGTTCGAAACCGCCGGGGTTGTTCACCGCGCCGCTCACCGCGAAGAGCTTGGGACCCGGAGCACTCTCTTCGCCGATCTTCGCATATGTTTCGGCGCCCAGGGCTACAATGAAGGGGATATTCGCCAGTGTTTCTACATTATTAATAACCGTCGGTTTGCGCCATGCCCCTGAGCTTGCCGGAAAGGGGGGCCTGCTGCGCGGCTGGCCGCGTTTTCCCTCGAGGGATTCGATGAGGGCCGTCTCCTCGCCGCAGATATACGCCCCGGCGCCGCCGTGCACCGAGAGGTCGAACTTCACACCCTTGCCGAGAATGTTCTTCCCGAGAAATCCTTTGGCGTATGCCTGTTCGATCGCTTTTTCGAGTATGCCCGCTGCCTTCGGGTACTCGGCGCGGAGATATATATATCCCTGCTGCGCACCGATGGCGTGCCCGGCGATGATCATGCCCTCGATGAGCAGGTGAGGGTCCTGTTCGAGAATGAACCGGTCCTTGAACGTTCCCGGCTCTCCCTCGTCGGCGTTGCAGAGAAGATATTTCACGTCTCCCGGCACCCGTGCGCAGAGCTCCCACTTGAGGCCGGCGGGAAAACCCGCGCCACCCCTGCCGCGGAGACCGGAACGCTTTACCTCATTGACCAGGTCCTCAGGCTTGATCCCGAATGCTTTCCCGACCTGGGAATAGGCGCCGTGTTTCTCCGCCACGGTGATGTCAGCGGCATTCGGCACGTCGATTCTCTTGAACAGCATCTTTTCCATTCAGCGTCCTCTCAGCGCCCTGCTTCACTCACCAGCACGGCGCTTGCATCCGGCCATAGCGTGCTCAGGTATACTGTTCCAATACCTGCTCAATGCTCTCGGGCGTCAAATTCCCATGGTAATCATCATCAATCAGGATGGCGGGAGCGCCGTCACATCTCCCGATGCACTCTATCCGTGCATAGGAAAACCGGCCGTCGGGAGTGACCTCCCCTTCGCCCACGCCGAGCTTCTTTTCGAGGTGCTCGATCAGCGATTCCGCGCCGAGGAGCGAGCACGAAAGGTTGTGACAGACGTGGATCACGTGCCTGCCCGTCGGCTGCCAGCCCAGAAGCGAATAAAACGAAGCCGTGCCGTACACTTCTGACTCGGGAATGCTCAACTGTTTCGCCACGAACCGTACGGCGTCGCGATTCAGGTAGCCCAGTTCCCGCTGAATCATATTGAGGGCAGGGATCAGGGCGGCCTTGCGGTCGGGATACCGGAGTGTGGCCTTTTCAATCCGCTCAACAAGGTCGTTACTGAACACTGATTTCCTCTCCGGCCGTTCGGCGGTCTGTCCTGCTCTGCCAGCGTGTTGCGCGCTCATGCGTCCCCCTGCTCACTCATCGGTCACATTCTCCGAGTACGATATCGATCGTGCCGATGCACGCGACCACGTCGGCCATCATATGGCCCGTAACCATCTTCGGAAAAGCACTCAGGTTCACGTACGACGGGGCGCGGATCTTGATGCGGTACGGTTTGCCGCTCCCGTCGCTCACTATGTAGAAACCGAGCTCCCCTTTCGGGGCCTCGGTGGCACTATACACCTCGCCCTTGGGCATGGGCGCCCACTTGCTCATGAGCACAAACTGATGGGCGAGCGATTCCATGTTCTGCATCACCTGCGTCTTCTCGGGCACGGCGTAACGGGGGTCGTCAGTCATCACGGGCCCCGGCTGCATTTTGTCCAGGCACTGCCGTATGATGCGGTTGCTCTGGCGCATTTCTTCCAGGCGCACAATGTACCGGTCGTATACGTCGCCGTTCTTCCCCAGCGGCACGTCGAAGTCCACCTTGTCGTACGCGGCGTAGGGCTCCGCTTTGCGGAGGTCATAGTCAACGCCCGATCCACGGAGCGTTCCGCCCGTCAAGCCGTAGTTGACGGCGTCTTCGGCGGTCATCACGCCGATCCCCTTGGTGCGCCGGAGCCAGATGCGATTTTCCCTGATCAGGGTGTCGTATTCAGTGAGGCGCTTGGGGAAGAGGTCGACAAACTCGTAGCACTTGTCGAAGAAGTCCCTCGGCAGGTCGTTCCGGACGCCGCCGATGCGCGCGTAGCTCACGGTCTGGCGCGCCCCCGTCGCCATCTCGAAGAGATCAAGGAGAAGCTCCCGCTCTCTGAGCGCATACAGGCAGACCGTCATGGCGCCGATATCGAGGGCATGGGTGCCGAGCCAGACGAGATGCGCGCTGAGCCGGCCGAGCTCGGCGGTGAGGGTCCTGATGAACTGGGCCCGTTCGGGCACGGATATGCTCGCCAGTTTTTCCACGGCCACCACGTAGCCGAGGTTATTATTCATACACGAAATGTACTCGAGACGGTCTGTAATCGGGATGATCTGGTGGTACGTCCGGTACTCCATCAGCTTCTCTATCCCCCGGTGGAGATAGCCCGGACGGGGATCGACGCCCACCACGGTCTCTCCCTGGAGGTCCAGCACCAGCCGCAGCACGCCGTGGGTACTCGGGTGCTGGGGCCCCATGTTCAGGGTGAGTTCTTTCTGTACTGTTTTCTGCTCTGTTTCCGTCACTGCCATGGTTTCACCGTAAATTCTCAATTCTCAAAAAACAAATCCCAAATAAACTCCAAACAACAATCACCAATCGTTTAAATATTGAACCTTGCCTCTTGAAATTTATTTGCAATTTGGTGCTTGAATATTGGTGCTTATCTTTTCCTAGTATCCCTTCAGCGGGTATTCCTTCCGGAGCGGATGGCCCTCCCAGTCCTCGGGCATCAATATCCTGCGGAGGTCCGGGTGTCCGTCGAAGACGATTCCCAGGAGATCGTAGGTCTCGCGTTCATGCCAGTTGGCCGTTTGCCATACGGAAGAAACCGAAGCAATACGCGGCCCTTCTTCCGGCAACCGTACTTTCAAACGCATCCGGTGGCGGTAGACCGTCGAGATCATATTATACACGGCCTCGAAGCGCGGGCCTTCGTCATCCGGATAGGTGGAATAATCGACTGCCGTAAGATCGGCGAGGTGGTCCATCTTGAGGGAAGGCTCATCCCGCAGGTATTGGCAAACATCGACAATTCCGTCTTTCTGAAGCATGACACCGACCTGCCCCGCATGCGTTACCGTACCGAGCACCTGGTCCGGGAATTTCTCTTCGATCATTTTTGCAATCTGTACAGGATCCATGGGTCCTCGTTAATTCCAAAGGTCAAAGCTTAACGTTCAAATGAAGCCACCACCGCGGAACACGATTTCGCACTTCCTACCACCATTTGAACGTTGGATTTTGTCATTTGACATTTCGATGCCCGCCGAGTTCTCCCCGGCGGGCCGATCTTATTTCCTGATATATTTTTCTTTCTTGATCTGCTCGTGCAGCGTCATGATGCCGTACATCAGCGCCTCGGGCCGCGGCGGACATCCGGGAATGTACACATCGACGGGCACAATATTGTCGACTCCCTGCACAACGCTGTACGTATCAAAGATACCTCCGGAGCCGGCGCAGCTTCCCATGGAGATGACGTACCGCGGTTCCGGCATCTGGTCATAGACTCGCCGCAGTATCGGCGCCATCTTCTTGGTGAGGGTGCCGGCGACAAGCAGGAGGTCGGACTGTCGGGGGGAAGCGCGCGGGATGGTGCCGAAGCGGTCAAAGTCATGCTGGGGGGCGGAATAGTACTGGATCATCTCGATGGCGCAGCATGCGAGCCCGAACGTCATGGGCCAGATGGAACTCGCCCGCAGCCAGTTAATAAGACCATCAATCTTTGTCGTGATAAAACCGTCTGGAAACTGGTTCTGAATTACTCCCATTCGAGAGCCCCTTTCTTCCACGCATAGACGTACCCAACGAGCAGGATCGCAATGAAAATAACCATCTCCACGAAACCATAGAGACCGATCTTGCCGTACGCCACGGCCCACGGGTAAAGAAAGACAGCTTCGATGTCGAATATAAGGAACAGCATTGCGATGAGGTAAAAGCGGATGGAAAACTTCTGGTGGGCGTCCATAAAGGGAGTAATGCCTGACTCGTAGGTAAGCAGCTTCTCCGGGTAGGGCCGCCGGGGTCGGACAAACCAGCCGACGACGAGCATACCGACAGCAAAGGCGCCTCCAAGAAGCAGGAAAATCGCTACCGGTAGAAAGTGTTCCGGAACATAGGTATCCGGTGTCATGACCACTCCCTCGTAAACTATTAAATTTTAAATTAGTAAAACTTCTAAAACGCGTGCATAATAAGCTACCACGTATCGTTTGTCAAGAAAAACTTCAACCAGGACGGATTTAGTTTTGTTTTCCCTTCGCCGTGAAGAATAATACTCTGTTATGCAACCATGAAACCGCATGCCTTGAAATTGCGTCAGCAAATGTGTACAATGGCTTTTCAGTGAGCAGTCCCCCTCCGGAGGAAAACGTGGACCCCTATGCCAAGGAACAACTCCTGTCGTTCTACACCATGCATCTGAAAAAGTTCGGCGACAGGCCCGAGGCGCTCCGGTGGACCCCCCGGGGCCAGCTCATGCGGTACACGACCCTCCTCGATATCGCCCCTGACCTCAATAACCGGAAGATCCTGGACTACGGCTGTGGCACCGGCCATTTCTACGAATTCCTGAAACGACGGGGGATATCGGTAGCGTATACGGGCGTGGACATCAACGAAGAGTTCATCGATATTGCCCGGAAGAAACACCCTGAGTGCACCTTCGGAGTCATGAATATCGACGAGGACCCCCTCGACGGGTTCTATGACTTTATCTTCATATGCGGCGTCTTCAACCTGAGCGTCCCCGGCGTCGATGACGACATGAAGAACGCCCTCGTCACCCTGTTCAAGTACTGCAACAACGGCCTCGCTCTGAATGCCCTGTCCTCGCACACGCCGGTCAAGGATGTTGAACTCCACTACACCTCACCCGAGGAAATACTCGCCTTCACCCTCGAAAACCTCTCGCCCTCCGTTGCCCTGCGGCATGACCGCATCCAGGATGATTTTACGCTCTTTGTCCATACCTCACTGAATGAAGTGGAACTGTAATACATCCTTCCGCACTTCTTCCTCTCCTCCTTAACCCTTCTCCGCGGCGTCGCCGTCGTCGTGAACGACCGTGATGCCGAGTTCCTTGATTTTTTTCCTGAGCGTATTGCGGTTTATCCCGAGCAGGTTCGCCGCCCGGACCTGGTTGCCGTCGGTCTTCTTGAGCACCAGGGTGATGAGCGGCTTTTCCACGCGCTGGAGCACCAGGGAATAAATATCCCCGCTGTCGAGCCCCCCCATCCGTTCCACGAGATCAGCAAGCTTCTCTTCAAGGAAACTCTCGAATGACAGGGCAACGCCGTGTCCGGGCTCGAATATTTGCGGGGGAAGGGAGTCCGGAAATATCTTGTCGCCGGGGAAGAGCGTAATTGCACGCTGCATGGCGTTCTCGAGCTCACGAACATTTCCCGGCCAGTCATAGGCCTTCAGGATTTTGAGCGTCTCCGGCGTAAGCGCCTTGGACGAACCCGCAGGGCCCGAATAGTGCTTTTGAATAAAAAATTCCGAAAGCGGAGCAATATCCTCTTTTCGCTTTCTGAGCGGCGGGATATTGATCTGGATCACGTTGAGCCGGTAGAACAGGTCTTCGCGGAACTGTTTTGCCCTGACGGCTTTTTCGAGGTTATGATGGGTCGCGGCGATGACCCGCACGTCCGTTTTGATGGGGTCGGTGCCGCCGACGCGCTCAAACTCCTTTTCCTGAAGGACCCGCAGCAGTTTTCCCTGGAGCTGGAGGTCCATGTCGCCGATCTCGTCCAGAAAGAGCGTACCGCCCGAAGCGGCCTCGAACTTTCCGACCTTGCGCCCGATCGCGCCGGTGAATGCTCCCTTCTCATGCCCAAAGAGTTCGCTCTCGAGCAGTTCCGACGGGATGGCCGTGGAGTTCACGGCGATAAGCGGACGGCCCGTGCGGCTGCTATGATAATGAATGGCTCGCGCAACCAGCTCCTTTCCCGTACCGCTTTCTCCATGGATGAGGACCGTGGCATCGCTGTCCGCAACCCGTCCGATGGTCTTGTAGATTTCCTGCATGGACGATGAGGTACCAACGAGTCCGCCCTCGTACTTTTCGCGGACCTCGGCACGGAGCGCATCCACCTCGAGGCTCAGACGCCTGATTTCCAGGGCCTTGCGAACCAGGATCGTCACTTCATCCAGATCGAAGGGTTTCGTGATATATTCAAAGGCACCGTGCCGCATCGCCGCAATAGCATTCTGCATCGTTGCCTGGGCGGTCATAATAATGACGGTGATATCGCGGCCCTGGTTCCTGATCGCCTCGAGGGCTTCCAATCCGCTCATGCCGGGCATACGGATGTCCATGAGCGCAACGGCAATGTCGCCAGACGCAATGCGTTCGAGGGCCTCCGCGGCATCCTTCGCGAGTGCAATGCCGAATCCCTCCTTTTCGAGGGACTTTTTCAGCACCCAGCGGACGCTTTCCTCGTCATCAACAATCAGTACGCGTTCATTAGTCATTGCGGTTACCGGTACATTGTGGCAATAATCCTCTCTCTTGGCTATCGGTCCAGTGCGGAGTGCGGAATTCGGAGTGCGGAATCACAGCACCGTAAACGCAACAGCAGGCAACTCATTTTTTTCTCGCTGTTTTAATCGAAGTAACGAAAATCGCCAATAACTCATCCGCCTCGCTCATCAAATCTGACAACAACTTCTTCTCCATTATTCTTGCATCGACGAGAAGCTCCATCCAAAATATCGACTCGTCCGTTTCTTCCTCAACAATTCCCATCTTAGCAACAAAATCTGCCGTCGATCGTGCCCGGCAAGCGGCACGATAATTTGCCGCCACGGACGTACCTGAACGAAGTAACTGTCGTCCAATGACATCGGATGTCCGACCCTTCGGGAGAGACTCAACCAAGCGAATAATCCGTAATGCGAACTGCTTTGTCCTTCCCTTCAGATTGTCATGTTTCATCCCGCACTCCGCACGAGCATCATACTTCATTTCCATTCCACATTCCGCACTCGTCACTCCGCACTCGAACTATTCCGCCAGCGGCAGATACACGCTGAACGTTGTGCCTTCACCTGCCTTGCTTTCCACCCTGATCGTCCCCTGGTGCTCCTGAATAATCTGGTACGACAGGGCCAGCCCCAATCCGACCCCACTGTCCTTGGTGGTAAAAAAAGGGGCAAAAATATCAGCAAGATGCTCCTGCGCTATACCGGGACCGGTATCACTCACCTTTACGACCATGAGATGATGTTTCCTGCCGTCGGCCTGTACGCTCGTGAACAGGTCGGACATTCTCGTGATCACCGTCAGCCGGCCGCCGCCGGGCATCACCTCTACTGCATTTTTCACGATGTTCAAAAAAACCTGGACCAGATGGTCCTGGTTCCCGGTGATGTCCGGCAGGCTCGGGTCATACTGCCGGGAAAGAACGATTTCGCTCTGTAGGGCCTGTTCCTCATTCAGCAGCAGCACCCGGTCAAGGATGCTGTGGATGTTATGCCGTCCCTTTTCGGGCGACTTGAGCCGGGTAAAATCCAGGATCCCCTCGAGGACGCTGTTCAGTCTGTCCGCTTCCTTCAGGATCACGCCGATGTATTCAAGAAGATTTTTCCCGTCCTCTGCTCTGTCCCCTTCATTGACTTCCGACTGCATCAGCTGTGCGGCTCCCCGTATCCCGACGAGGGGGTTTTTGATCTCATGGGCGATACCGGCGGCGATCAGACCGAGCGCGGCAAGCCTGTCCGACCTTCGCATGCGTTCCTTGAGATCTCTGACGCCGGACTGGTCGCGGATCGTAAGGATCACACCCCTCGGTCGGCCGTCGTTGTCCGTCATAAGGGTCGTGACGAGCCCGACGGGAAGCGGCAGCCCGTGTTTCACCGCAAGCTCCGCCTCGTAATCGGAATAAGACCTGCCGGAGGAACAGGTCTTGTCGATCTGGCTTACGACGGCATCGTTCCCGGAGAACAGGTCACGCACGCTCTTCTCCAGAGCATCAGCCGTCGTGATACCGGTCATCTCTTCCGCCGCCCTGTTCCAGATAAGAACCCGCCCGTCAGCGTCGGCGACAATGACGCCGTCAACGATGCCCGTCAGGATATCAACGGTCAGGTCCTGTATCTGCGGCGCACGGGTTTTCATACGTATTGATAGCACAATATATATGATGATTCAAGCTAATTTCCGGCACGGCATTCCCCACACGCTACAGAGCATTGGTGCAGACAGGCCGTTCATGATAACAGTTTCCTTCTCTTGCCGGTAAAAAAGCCAGTGGACAGGCAACCTGAGTTGTTACCTGTCCACTGGTGGAGCACCCGCAGTAGTCCCGCTTCAGCGGGAGACAACACGCTCCTTTTCATCGCGTGTTAAAACGTGTAGCCGGCCTCACCATGCTGCGTGTGGTCGAGACCGTTCGCCTCGTCTTCTTCACTGACTCGCAGTCCAATCGTGAAGTCAATGCCCTTGAGGATGAGGTAGCTCATGATGAATACAAACACCATGGTGGCAGCGACGGCCAGGGCCTGGGCGCCGAGTAGTGAAGGATTGCCG